>JAKBCQ010000215.1 GCA_021807585.1 Planctomycetota bacterium
ATATAACGAATACACGCACGACGGTCGTAGCCGCGCGATTCCTCCCACGCTTTTGATCAGCGCGATCGGCCGAGTTCCAGATGTCAACAAGTGTGTGACGATGGATTTGAAAGCTCCCGGCGATCTTTTATTCGTTGTGGGGGAGACGCGCGACGAGCTGGGGGGATCGCACTGGTCGATGATTCGCGGAATCGAAGGTGGCTCGGCGCCGGCGGTCGATTTCGCGGTCGGTCGGCGTTTGTTCGCGGCGATGCATCGGGCGATCGTCCGCGGGCTCGTCGTCAGTTGTCACGATCTGAGCGAGGGGGGGCTCGCGGTCGCGCTTGGCGAGATGGCGATCGCGGGAGGGATGGGGGCGAACGTATCGCTTTCCGAGGTTCCTCGACCCGCGGGGCTCGATCGCGATCTCGTGCTCCTTTTCTCGGAATCTCCCACGCGGTTCGTGGTCGAAGTGGAACCGCGTCAGGAAGCAGCTTTTCGAGACGTATTCAAGGATCTTCCGTCGGGACTGTTGGGAAGAACGACGGGAGGCGACGCTCATTCGGACGAGGCTCGATTGAAGATTCAAGGCGTTCGGGGATCGATTGCGGTCGATCTTTCGACGCGCGACATGAAGACGAGGTGGCGAGCGCCGCTCGCCTGGTAGGGGAGTTCGCCGGGGGATTCCTGGTTCCTCGGCCTCTAAACGTCCGTTCACGTTCGGCGGGGTCGGTCGATTTTTGTCACGAAGTTCATGAATAAAGGGTTATCCAAATGATGCTCAGATTCGTTACATTTGTGGATGGTTCGAATCTCGACGGCGTGCTTAAGCACCTGAATCTTCGGGTGGACGATTACGGGTCGTTTTACCGTCATGTGTTCGAGCAGAGCGTGCATTATTGGGGTCGGACTTTTGCGGAGGGCTCGCCGTGGCCTTCGGCGCAGCATTCGCGCATTTATTGGTATGTGGTGGGGAAGATGGACGAATGGGATCTCGCCGATTCCAAGGCCGAGGGTCGGTTACGGAATCGGTTCGAGGCGAATCCCCGGCTCCGCGATCAGTATGTCGAGGACGTTGCACGTCGGATGCCCGAATTGAATTTGGAGCGTCGGCTCGACGAGGCGTGGGCTCTTTGTTTCGCCGAGACCAAAGATTGGTACGACGGCAAACGGCGAGCGCTTGAGCGGAAGAAGCGGTTTTATCACGGGGTTCAGGCGGCGACCGATTTTGTGGAGATTCGTCAGGAGGGGCACTGGAAGGTCGACCTGTTGCACCACACGCTCAACGAGAAGGGGCTTGATACGAGTCTGGCGGTCGATATGGTCGCATTGCAAGACACGTATGACATTGCGCTTTTGATTTCCGGCGACGCCGACGGGATCCCCGGGATCACGTACGTTAAAAGCAAATCGAAGCACGTGGGGGTGGTCGAGTTCCGCCGCGGCTCGGCCGAGGATTTCCCCGTCAAGGGGGCGTCGTCGCGGCTCAAGATCGCGGCCGATTTCGTCGTTCAGATTTACGAGGCCGATCTCATCCGTCGTAAGCTCGCCTACCGCGCCGAACCCGATTACCCGACGTTCGGGCCGACCGAGGGGAATTATTGAGTCGATCGGAGCGGTCACGGATCGCGCGACGTTCGCTCGCGCGAGCCCTTTTACCTAATACAAGTGTTGAATCGCTTGCATGAGCGTTTCAAAAACATGATTAAAAAAATTAGACAATCATCGGTTGATTATTCGATCGATTTTTGAGCTTGAACCCGCCTTGATCACTTATCAACGTTTGATCGAGCCGAAACATGAAGCCGAAAGCGCTCGTTTTGAGAGCCCCCGGAGTCAATTGCGACGAGGAGACGGCGCGGGCCTGGGAGCTCGCGGGCGCCGAGGTCGAATCGCGGCACGTCGAGCGGCTCGTCGACGATCGCCGCGGGCTCGACCGGTTTCAGATCTTGACGCTTCCCGGAGGCTTTTCCTACGGCGATGATCTGGGGGCGGGCAAGATCCTCGCCGCCAAGCTTGGCGTGATCCTCGCCGATTCGATCGCGCGATTGCGCGACCGGGGAGGGTTGATTTTGGGGATTTGCAACGGCTTCCAAACGCTCGTCAAGGCGGGATTTCTGCCGGGCGGAACCGACGCGAAGCCCGCGACGCTCACGCATAACGATTCGCGCCGCTACGAGGCGCGGTGGACGAGGCTCGTCGTCGCGTCCCGCCGGTGCGTGTTCCTCACCGCCGACGAACCGCTCGAACTCCCGGTGGCGCACGGCGAAGGAAAGTTCGTCGTCGCCGATCCCGCGGCTCTCGATCAACTGTTCGACGGGGAACAGATCGTTCTGCGCTATGCCGATTCCGATAATCGTCCGACCGAGCTTTATCCCGCCAACCCCAACGGCTCGGCGCGCGGAGTCGCCGCGGTTTGCGACCCCACGGGCCGAGTCTTCGGCCTCATGCCCCACCCCGAACGCTACGTCGAGAAGTTTCATCATCCCCGCTGGACAAGGCTCGAACATCGAAACGATCGCGTCCCCGACGGCCTACAAATCTTTCAGAACGCGGTCGCGGCGCTCCGACAATAGATCCAGATATCGTTAATATTTGTCAATCCGTCGGTCGGATCGGATCGGGGCGCCTCACGAACGCCCAAAAGCCTGAAAATACTTATCTGTTTGATAATTGATCAATTGACTCCCGGGAGCGGTCCGCCCGGTCCGGTCGGCGCCGACGAACCCGTCGGGCGTCCCGTCGCGTTCGGTTGAATCGGCATCGCGTTGGGATTGAGCGGCATCGCCGCCGCGGGGGGAATGATCTGTCCGTTCATCTGCGCCTGGATCGCCGCGCTTTCGATCGGGTTTCTCGTTCCCGAGGCGGCCTGATTGCTCATCTGAGCCTGAAGCGCCGCGGGATCGTTCGAGTTGAGAGGGAACGCGTTGACCGGAACTCCCTGATTGTTCACCTGAGTTTGCATCGTCCCAGGGTCGTACGGCGCGCGAACTCCCTGTCCTTGATTCGCGCCCGCAACGGCTTGATAATTGTTATTCATGGTGATATTTGCACGATTTGAAACAAGATAGGCGACCTTGCCGTCTTTGCCGATCGCTCGCATCCGCGCGACGCCTGTCGGATGGACGTCGAGGCTGAGCAGGTTTTTGAGGTCGGGATCGTAAAAGCTGAGAGTCGACCAGCCGTCTTTGGCGATGCCGAGACAGACGCGCTCTTTCCCCCTTTTGCCGATCAGCGCCATCGAGGCTGCGCCGTCGACGTCGATGCCGACGAGCATCCGTTCGCGACCGTCGCGATCGAGAAAATGGAGGACGGGCGAGCCGTCGGGTCGAAAACGGAACTCGGCGCGATTACTTCCGTGCTTATCGTGGAGCGAAAGCACGGGCATGCCGTTGGGATCGGTTTCCCAAAGCCCTTTGACGTTCCCCTCGCGATCGCGGAGGACGAAATTGCGGGCCTCGATCGTCCGTGCGATCTGCGGCTGTTTGTCGGCGACGACGAGCGTCGCCCCCGCGCCGAGAAGCACCGCCGCGGCGATCCAAACCCTGGATTTTGAGCGATTTGGTCGTTCGATCGCGGCGAGTCGGCGCACCAATCCGGCGTTTTCGCGCTCGATTCGCTCGAGTCGATTCTTCCATTCGGCGATTGTTTGCTCGTCCATGAGCGTCCCCTTTCTCGACCCGGATCTTGACCCCGGGCCGGCTCGAAGGGGCTAGAATGCCTTAACGTTCGCGAATTGACCAGATCAATTTTCGAGGCGCCCGCGGCGATCACGCGATCAATGAATGTGAGTTCGACGGCTCGCTCGGTTCGAATCGAAGCGACGAAGTCTCGAGCCGACGAAAACCGCCGATCGAGAAGCGATTCGTGCCGCCGGGAAAGAAGCGGCGAGGTCGCGGTTCGTCGGCCGAGCGCGACCGCGGAGCGGGTCGAAAGCTTGCGACCGGATCATGTAATTCTAAGCACTATTATAATATTATTAATATATATAATATAATAATCAAATGTAAACCGTCGGCGTTCGTTCCGTCGACGGATTATCAAAAAAATCAAACATAAATAAAATTGTTTGTTTGTCGGGCTCGTGTCGGATCGTTCGTGGAGTTCGAGGCGAATCGAGTACGACTTTGCGGCGGGAGTCGGTCGAATGTCTTTCGGTTGGACGATTGCATCGCGTGTCGATACGCGTTACACTCGTTATATCAAATCGAGCGTTCCGTCGTCTTTCGTTTGTTAACCGGTGACGAGGAGGGAAATCCATGTTCTCGATGATCGTCCTCTTTTGCTGCGCTCTCGATGGAGATTCGACGACTTCCGGATCGAACGCGCCGGCTAAGGTAAACGTCGCCGGCGCCGGCGACGATCAGACGTATGACGAACTCGTAGCGCAAGCGGGCCGCGACGCCGAGGCTCACGTTCGGCTGGCGCTTTGGTGCGAGGCTCGCGGGATGACCGAAAAACGCGCCAAGCATCTCGCGCTCGCGGTTCAATTCGATCCCACGAACTCGCTCGCACGCGGTCTTATGGGCCAAATCGAAGATCGAGGAGCATGGAAAAGCGCCGAATCGATCAAGAAGCGGGTCGAATCGGACGAAGCGCTCGCCGAGACGCTTTCTCAATACAACACGCGTCGAGCCAAAATTAACGAGATGGAAGAGGCTCGACGGAAAATCGTCGGCGACCTTGAACGGAACGGTAATGTGCTTGAAGCACAAGCATACAGACATTTTACCGGCATTAAAATTGCTCCAGAACATCATAAACTCGGAGTTTGGTGCGACGAGCACGGGCTCAAGCCCGAGGCGCGCGCCCACTTCACGATGGCGGTTCATCTCGACCCGTACCGCGATATCGATTGGAAACGTCTCGGTTACATCAAACGCGACGGCCGCTGGATGTCGCGCGAACAAATCGAGGCCGAGGACGACGAAGCGTACGCTCAGGCGGCCGCCGATCGCCATTGGGAACCGCTGCTGAAACGGTGGAAAACCTGGCTCTCGGACGAGATTCTCGAGAAAAAAGCGCTCAAGAACCTCAACACGATCACCGATCCCCGCGCCGTGACTTCGATTCGCCTCGTGTTCAACGAGAAAACCCGCGCCGTCGAACTCCTCAAGATTGAGATGCTCAAACGGATTCCAGGACGCGAGTCGTCGCGCACGCTCGCGGCGCTCGCGATCGGTTCACCAACCGAAGAGGTCCGCAACCAGGCGAGCCTGGCGCTTAAAGGACGCGACCTGAAGGATTTTGCCGAAACGCTTGTTAATATGATTCATTCTCCAATTCAATATAAAGTTCAACCCGTGAGCGGTCCCGGTTCGACGGGGGGGCTGCTGATCGACACGCCTCGATTTCGGGTGCTTCGAACGTACGACGCGCCTCCCGCGTTCCGTTTCGACTCAAAGTTCAACGGATATGCGGGGCTCGATCCCAACGGGATGCCGATCGTCGCTTCGGGGAACGATGTCAAACGATTCAAGGACGCTTCGACGCCTATCGAGCAGATGGAACTGGCGATTCTGGAGGAGCGAACCGGCGCGTTGATCGCCGCGGCGAACATCAAGGCCGCGGTCGCTCAGAATCGCCTGATCGCCGACGTCCAGGATATTGAACGAACGAACTCGTCCGCCGAGGCCCTCAATGAACGCGTCGTCCCCGTGCTCCAAACCGCGCTCGACGCCCCCGATTTGCAAGATAATGAAGATGCGTGGAAGCAATGGTATTTTGATAAGGTCGGTTACAGTTATCAACCTCCTACCAAAGTGACGCTCGTGCAAAACGCGGTTCCTCAGTTGCCCCCGCCGACGTTCTCG
>JAKBCQ010000216.1 GCA_021807585.1 Planctomycetota bacterium
AGTCCGCACGGTTCATATAAACTCGGCATTAAGAATAAATCCGCCCCCGCCTCGATCTGATGCGCCAGCGGGTTCGAGAATTCGAGAAACGCGCGGAGCTTGCCGGGATGTTTATCGGCAAGACGATCGAGAAGCTCGTGATATTGCGGCGAACCCTCCCCCAATATCACGAGCTGGATGTCGAGATCGAGCAGACCGTCGGCGACCTCGGCGAGCAAATTCCAACCTTTTTGAGGATCGAGCCGGCCGATTTGTGCCAGCAGCGGTACGTCGGCACGCTCGGGAAGCGAAGCACGCCGTTGCAACTGCGCCTTGCACGCCGCTTTTCCCGGCTCGAACGTCGCGATGTTGTAATTGCGCGCAATCATGGGATCGGTCTCGGGATTCCAAACGGTCGTATCGATTCCATTGACGATCCCCGTCAGTTGATCGCGTCGAGCCGAGAGTAAACCTTCGAGTCCGCAGCCGAACTCGGCCGTTTGGATTTCTTTGCCGTACGTCGGGCTTACCGTGCTCACCAGATCGGCGAATACAATCCCCGCCTTCAAACAGTTGAGCCTGCCGTGAAACTCAAGCTGCTCCCAATTGAACAACCGCGCGTCGAGCCCCGTCAATCCCATCGCCCACCGGCTGAACGTCCCTTGATACGCCAAATTATGAATCGTTAAGAGCGTTCCCAGCCGTTCCATTCCCGCTCGGAAGCGATACTGCTCGGCGAGATAAACCGGAACCAGCCCCGTTTGCCAGTCGTTGCAATGAAGGACGTCGGGCGCCAGATCGAGCAGCCGAATCGTCTCGAGCGCCGCCCGGCTGAAAAACAAATACCGCTCAAAATTGTCGTGATAATCGACTCCGGCGGATTGATAAAGCCCGTCGCGGTCAAAATATTCGGGTTGGTCGATCAGGTAAACGACGCCGTTCGAACCCTCGACTTGCGCCGTGAATACACTCCCCTCGACAATCCTGGGCCCGATTGGAACGCGGAGATTCAGCCCCACGCTCTCCAAGACGATCGAAGGCTTGAGAAACCGCCGGTGGCACGGAATCATTAAGATCGCCTCGTGCCCGAGCGTCTGGAGCGCACGAGGGAGCGCCCCGGCGACATCGGCCAACCCCCCCGTTTTCGAAAACGGAACCGCCTCGGAAGCCAATACGACGATCTTCATCCGAACCGTCTTCTCCCTCACGGGGACATCGCCGAAACGAGACCTGAATCGCCCAGGTCGCCGTTCCGCTCTCTCTTTATCGTAGTTGAAGACCCTCCAAGGTCACATCCTTTGGGTTCGAACCGAGAGGAATTTCAGCCGAGAATCCTCCGGAATCGCGCCGACGACCCCATAATAGCGGCCCGCCGACTCGCATATCGGTCATCGATCGAATCCGCGACGATCGAACGAGGGACCCCGAACGATCGCGATCTACCCGTCGCCGCTCGACCGCGATCACCCCGGCGATCGCGGACCGATTTCAATATCAATGCGATTCCACGCGTCTTTATACTCAATAGCTATTGTATGATTAAGTATGATGACAAATAGGTCGGCGCCGAGCGATTGACTCGATCGCCGCCGCGGCGTACGCTCTTTGTTTAACAATCGCCCGTTCGTGTGATCCGGCGATCCGGCGGACGTTTTGATCGCAAACGAGGGGAGGGGGGTGATGATGTCGGGGATCAATCGCAGGACGTTCCTGGCTTCGGCGGGCGCGGGCGCCGCGGCGCTCGCGGTACATTCCCGGTCGACCCGCGCCGCGGGATCGAACGATCGGATCAACATCGCGGTGATCGGCTTCCACGGCCGAGGTCAATCGCATATCGGCGCGTTCACCGAGAACAAGAAAACCGCGGTCGTAACGCTCTGCGATGTCGACAGCCGGCTCTTCCATCGCTCGGCCAAGCGGATTGAAGAAAAAACGGGCAAGGCGCCTCAGTTCGTTCAAGACCTCCGACGCGTGTTCGACGACAAATCGATCGACGCCGTCTCGATCGCGACCCCCAACCACTGGCACGCGCTTGCTGCGGTTTGGGCGTGCCAGGCGGGCAAAGACGTTTACGTCGAAAAGCCCGTCAGTCACAACTTCACCGAGGGGAAACGGATCGTCGAGGCGGCGCGGAAATACAACCGGATCGTCCAAACCGGAACCCAAAACCGAAGCCTCACGGGCGTTCAAGACGCCGTCGAATTCCTCCGCTCGGGCAAACTGGGAAAGATTTATATGGCTCGCGCTTTATGCTTCAAGCCGCGCGGGTCGATCGGCCATAAGGAAGACGCCCCCGTCCCGACCGGCGTCGATTACAACATCTGGCAGGGCCCCGCTCCCGAACGTCCGTTCAACCCCAACCGATTCCATTATGAATGGCATTGGAATTGGGATTACGGCAACGGCGATATCGGCAATCAGGGGATTCACCAGATGGACGTCGCCCGCTGGGGGCTCGGCAAAGACGTTTTCCCGACGTTGATCGAAAGCTCGGGGGGGCGTTACGGCTACCACGACGACGGTCAAACGCCGAACACTCAAGACGCGACGTTCCGTTACGACGACTGCGTGCTCGAATTCGAGGTGCGCGGGCTTCCCACCAACGACGAACTCGGCGTGAGGATCGGCAACCTGTTCTACGGATCGGAAGGTTATCTTGTGATCAACGGTAACTCGTGGCGATCTTTTATGGGCCACAAGAACGAACCGGGTCAAAGCGGCAAGGGACAAAAGGGGGAGAGCGATCACTTCGGCAATTTCGTCGATGCGGTCGAAGCGCATGATTCCAAACGCCTGAAGGCCGAGATCGTCGAGGGGCATCGATCGAGCGCGCTTTGCCATCTGGCGAACATCGCGTATCGGCTGGGAAGGGCGATCAAGTTCGATCCCCAAACCGAAACGTTCGGATCCGACGGCGAGGCGAACGCGATGCTCACCCGAGAATATCGTTCGCCGTTTATCGTTCCCGATCGCGTTTGATTCGTTCATATTCTTACGCATGGAGCCGATGATGTTTCGATCGATCGTCGCGAAGGTTTCTCTCGTTTTGAGTGTGACGCTCGTCGCGACGATCGGTCGTGCGACGATCGGCGGCGAGGCCGCGTCGAGCGCCGCGGATCGTTCTTCGTATCGACCGACGACGGTCGCGGCGGCGGGTAAAGATCCCCAGGCCGCGATCGACGACGACGGACGGATTTATGTCGTCTACGGCGACGGAAACGTGATCCGCTGCGCCGTCTCGACCGACGCGACGGGATCGAAGTTCCAAAAGCCCGCGACGATTCACGATCGCGGGGTGCTTTCGATCGGGATGCGTCGCGGCCCTCGGATCGCGATATCGGGCGGATCGATCGTCGTCACCGCGGTCGTCGGCGAGCATGGAAGCGGCCGAGACGGCGATTTGCTCGCGTGGCGATCGACCGATCGAGGCGCGACCTGGTCGACTCCGACCCGGCTCAATTCTCCGGCGGGTTCGGCTCGCGAAGGCTTGCACGCGACCGCCTCCGGTCCTAAAGGGCTTGTTTACGCGTCCTGGCTCGACGACCGGAACGACCGCAAAGAAGTTTTCGGAGCGGGTTCGCGTGACGGCGGGCTCACGTGGGAACCTGATAAGCTTGTTTATCGTTCTCCGGAAAAAAGCGTGTGCGAATGTTGTCATCCGTCGGTCGCGTTCGGACCGGAGGGATCGGTTTACGTGATGTGGAGGAACAACATCAAGGGGGCGCGCGATCTCTACGTATCGCGATCGACCGATCTCGGCTCGCGGTTCTCCGGGGCTCGCAAATTGGGGGATCGTTCGTGGATTCTCAACGGTTGTCCGATGGACGGAGGGGCGATCGCGGTCGATCGAGCCGGAAACGTCGCGACCGTTTGGCTGCGTGCTGGAACGGTCGTGTCGGCTTCTCCAGGACGCGACGAGCTGACGATCGGCGACGGCGTTCAACCGTGGCTCGCGTTCGATCGAACCGAGCCCGTGATCGTCTGGCTCGATAAACGTCCGGGTCGATTAATGATTCGCCGGGGACCGACCGCCTCGGCCGAGACGATCGTCGATTCGGGCGCGATCGACCCCGTCGTCGCGATGAATCTCGCTCAGTCGAGGGGCGTCGTCGTTTGGGAAGAGGCGGGAGCGATCCGCGCCGCGGCGGTCGAACCGAATCATTAAAGCATGTTTTTATCGAAAAGTGAGGCCCGATGTCGCGTTTTGAACTGATCGCGATCGACCCTTCGGGAGTCGCGCCGTTGTCGATTTCGGCCAAACTGAGAACCCAGCTCGTTTATTTCGCGGCGGGCGCGAAATCGGGGGATGCTCCGCCGGGTGAAAACGAATACCGATTCGATCTTGAAGAAGCGACGATTTGGCTTGACGAAGGGGTGATTCGCCTTGTTTCGCCGCTCGACACCATGAACGCGACCGAGGTCGAGCTCTCCGAGGAACAGGAGACGATGCTCGAGTGGATCAAGAAGAACCGCGTGATCCATGCGCGTTTGATCGAACATTCAAAATAGTGTTTTTCTTAATATGAGAGTGAGTGAGGAGCGACGCTTTTGAGCGGCGTCGAATGAAGGCGACTCGGTTCGTCGAATCGTGCGCGTGGCGATTCGTCGCATCGTTCGAGTAGAATGCGCGTCGGTTAGGGAACGAATTCCGCTCCATCCGCCGAAGGGAACACGCATGAACGTCGCACAAACGAACTCCGGCACTCCAGGACAAACGATCGTGATCGATCGCCGCGATAAAGGGGGATTCTTTCGCAAGCTCGGGTCGACGCTGCTCATCTTCTCGTTGATCATGAACTTCGTGCTGATCTCCAAAAACGCCAAGATCGGCGTCGGGTCGCTCGACGAAACGTATGTGGCGGGTTCGATCCTTGCCGGCGAGTCCAAGATCGCGATCGTCGAGGTGAAGGGGGCGATTTTCGACGGGGTTGTCGATCACGCGATCAAACAGGTTCGTCAGGCGCGCGACGATAAAAACGTGAAGGCGATTGTGATTCGCGTCGATTCACCCGGCGGGACGGTTGCGGGGTCGGATCAAATCTTTCGCGAGATCGAGATCCTCAAAGAAAAAACGAAAAAGCCCGTCGTCGTCTCGATGGGGAATCTCGCGGCGTCGGGAGGTTATTATATCTCCGCGCCCGCGGATCATGTTTTCGCCGAGCCGACGAGCTGGACGGGGTCGATCGGCGTGATTATGGAGCTTCCCCAGATCGAGAAACTGCTCAAAACCTACGGGGTTGATTTCACGACGATCGCGACGGGCGAATGGAAAGATTCGGGATCGCCGTTCCGCGCGATGACCGAACAAGAAAAGAGGCGATGGCGCGGAATCGTCGACGTCGCGTATCAACGCTTCGTTCGGATCGTCGCGCAAGGGCGCAAGATCCCCCTCAAACAAGTTTACGATCTCGCCGACGGCAAAGTTTACACCGCCGACGAAGCCAAGGAACTCAAGCTCGTCGACGAGATCGGCTATCTCGAAGACGCGATCGATAAAGCGAAAACGCTCGCCAAGATGACGACGTATCGAGTCGTCCGCTACAGCAAGGAATTCGATCTCGAATCGCTGTTGCTGGGCGCGTCGACGCGAAAAAAATCGACCTCGGCCGAGGTTGAAGACGTACTGACAAAACTGCGCACTCCAGTGATGATGTATATGATGCGATGAACGGGGACTTGTCGACAAGTGATCGCTTCGCGATCGACGTGAAACGCCGCGTGAACGATCGATCCGACGTGCGCCGTTCGGTTTGATCGAGCCTTTTTTCTCCCGAAAGGACGAGCCCATGAAGACAAAGAACGATCAGGCGTC
>JAKBCQ010000217.1 GCA_021807585.1 Planctomycetota bacterium
CCATGTAAATAAAAACAGGCAATTTGCCGATTGCGAATCGATCGGGATCGTCGGGTTTTAGATAAATCACGCTTTGACGCGTTGGAGTGAGATTGGAAGCGAGCCCTGGAAAGAGCGCGCCCGCCCACGATCCCGGTGCGATCGCGAGCCTGTCGGCGACGATCCGCGCGTCGGCGGTGACGAGTGTGGGATGATCGGCTTCAAGGTCGATCCGGTCGACTCGAGTACGTTCAAGGATTTGCGTCGAATCGCCGCCGAAACGTTGCGCGAGCTCGATTTGAGCCGCGACGGCGCGCGCCGCGGCGATCATCCCGGCGTCGGGTTCGAATACCGCGTCGAAGCCCTGAGGAAGCCGGAACACGGGACAATCGATCGCGACTTCACGGGCTGAAAGCCGACGATGAGGAACGCCGAGCTCGGCGAGGTTCGCCGCGACCGCGGCGCAATAGCCGTTCGACTCGGGTCCGAACGAGATCCCACCCGTGCGAATATAAAGCGGTTTGCACGCGTCGGCCTCGACCTCGCGCCACGCTTGAAACGCCGCGGGCATGAGCCGCGCGTAGCGCGGATCGGCGTACGAATGCCGCGTGATGCGGGCCGCTCCGTGCGACGATCCTCGATCGTGACCGAGCTCGAACCGCTCGATCAGCAAAACCGGCTCGCCCCGTTTCGCCAGCCGATAAGCCGTCGCGGCGCCCATCGCGCCCGCTCCCACGACGACGTTCTTCGCCTTAATTGTTTTCATGTGATTATATCAAATAATAAACACCATGTTGAATCTTGGGGCGATCGCGAGCGTCGCGCACCCGCGATCGATTTGCTTCCGGCGGCGACTCGTCGTCGACAAACGACGTTATTCGATCGGTTTGGTTTCGAGGCGGATCGCCAGGGTTTGCGAACCGTCGTGATCGAGCGTGATCAGCCCCGCGTCAAAGTTTTTGGCGGCGAGATTGATCGCGTCGGTCGTTTGCGTGTACGGTTCGAGCGCGATCACCTTATGGTTGTCGGGAGGAGTGTACGCGACGATCTCGCGAAACGGCTTGTCGAAGCTTAAAACGAGTTCGGTTTTCTTGGCGAGATCGATCATCCGGCACCGACACGTCGATCCTTCATAAATCAAACCCGTAAGCACATCATCAAGTTTAAGGCCGGTGCGCGGTTTGCCGTTGCGAAAATCGAGGCGATCGTCGACGGGCGGGGTTTCTCCGGTCGGGAGGAACGCATTGAGGGTCCACGTTCGTTCGGCGGGGATGACGATGCGGGTTTGATCGGGTTCGCCCGCGGGATCGAACGGGAGGCGAAAATAGGGATGAATGCCGAAGCCGAAGGGGAGGGGTTCGGCGGTCGGATTGGAAACTTTGGCGTCGAGAGCAAGCGTTGATCCCTTGAGCGCGTAGCGGATTTCGAGGATCGCGTCGGTCGGCCAGAGGTGCGCCGATTGGGGGGTGTTTTTTGAGATCCGATACCGGCCGACGACGAACGCGCCCCGATCGTCGACGCCTTGTTCGACGACGTCCCACGCGGCTTGAATCGCGAATCCGTGGATCGCGTTCGGTCCATTGTTTTTGGGCAGGTCGTACGATTTGCCCTGGAAGATAAAGCGGCCGTCGCGGATGCGATTGGGGAACGGAAACAGGACGGGGATTCCGTTGCGTCCGGGGTTTGAAGGCTTGGCGGCCCAATCCGCCGCGGCGTCGATCACCCGTACGGGCTCGCCGCGAACCGGCAACCTCAGATCAAACAGATTGAATCCGAAGCTCGGCGAGATCGACGCCGACGCTCTGGAATCGGTGTCTTCGAGCCGATAGATCGTCCGATCGCCCGCCTTTTCCGTCTCGACCCGTAACGCCATCGCCGGTTCCTCGTAGTTGGCGAAACTCGACCGCGGTGAACGCGGCGAGCGTCGTTTATCTCGTTCGTATGGAATTGGTATTGAAACGTCGAATCGCGGCGAACGCAAACGATATCTCGGGGCGATCGAAGCGGCGATCCTTATTATTAATGATATTCTAAATAATAAATACAATAATCAAGTGATTCTTTATAAATCGTCTCGAATGCGTGACGCGGTTCGCGGGCGGCTTGAGAATCGCGTATTTTGGGTCTAAGATCGAAGCTGTTTGAAGCGTGATTTCGTTGTTTGGAATCGACTGGAGACGTCGTGATGACGGATACGGGAAAGGGCTTGGAAGCCAAGGGGACGGGGTTCGCCGCGGCGGTCGATCGAGAGCGGGTTCACGACGTACTTCGCGGCGGTAGGCGTCCGCTCGATTCGATCTTCGCGCCCCGGTCGGTCGCGGTGATTGGAGCGACCGAGACCGAGGGGAGCGTCGGCAGGACGATCCTCTGGAATTTGATGAGCAATCCGTTCGGGGGCGCGATTTATCCGATCAACCCCAAGCGGTCGAGCGTGCTGGGGATCCGGTCTTACTCCAAGATCGGCGACGTTCCCGATCCCGTCGAGCTCGCGGTGATCGTCACTCCGGCGAAGGTCGTTCCGGGGTTGATCTCCGACTGCGTCCAAGCCGGAGTGAAGGGAGCGATCATCATATCGGCGGGTTTTAAAGAGGTTGGACCCGAGGGGAAGGCGCTTGAGGATCAGATCCTCGCCGAGGCGCGGCGCGGATCGATGCGGATCATCGGGCCCAATTGCCTGGGAGTTATGAACCCGACGACGGGTTTGAACGCGACGTTCGCGGGGGCGATGGCGCCGCCCGGGCAGGTTGGATTCATCAGCCAAAGCGGAGCGCTATGCACCGCGGTGCTTGATTGGAGCCTGCGCGAACAGGTCGGTTTTAGCGCATTCATCTCTTTGGGATCGATGCTTGATATCGGCTGGGGGGATTTGATCGATTATCTCGGCGACGATCCACGAACAAGAAGTATTGTTATTTACATGGAATCGATCGGCGATGCGAGATCGTTCGTGTCGGCGGCGCGTCAGGTGGCGTTGACGAAGCCGATCATCGTGATCAAGGCGGGTCGGACCGAGGCCGCGGCGAAGGCGGCGGCATCGCACACGGGATCGCTGACGGGGAGCGACGACGTCCTCGACGCCGCGTTTCGTCGGTGCGGAGTGCTGCGGGTTGATTCGATCGCGGATATATTCAATATTTCATCGGTCTTGGGACGCCAGCCCGCTCCGCGCGGACCGCGGCTGACGATCGTCACCAACGCCGGCGGCCCCGGGGTTCTGGCGACCGACGCGCTCGTCGGCCTGGGGGGCGAGCTCGCTTCGATCTCGGACGAAGCGAAGGAGAAGATGAACGCGTTCCTTCCCGCGGCGTGGAGTCATAACAATCCGATCGACGTTCTGGGAGACGCCGACGCCGAGCGCTACGCCAAGGCGGTCGAGATCGCCGCGGCCGATCCCGCGAGCGACGGCCTGCTCGTCATCCTCACGCCGCAGGCGATGACCGACGCCACCGCGACCGCCGAGAAACTGAAACCTTACGCCAAGCTCGAAGGCAAGCCGATCCTCGCAAGCTGGATGGGGGGCGCCGAAGTCGCCGCGGGCGAAAGTATCCTGGCCAAGGCGGGAATCCCCAATTTCGCCTACCCCGACGCCGCGGCTCGCGCTTTTATGGACATGTATCGCTATACATACAATATCAAAGGCTTGTATGAAACCCCGATTCTGGTGGACGATCCCGTCGCGGGTCCTCCCGATCGCGAGTCGGCGCGGTCGATCGTCGAGGCGGCGCGGAGCGAGGGGAAAACGCTGCTCGACGAGTACGAATCGAAGCGGCTGCTCGCGGCCTACGGGATTCCCACGGTTCCCACCGAGATCGCCGACACGCCCGACGTCGCTGCTGAGATCGCGGCTCGGCTCGGTTTTCCCGCGGTCGTCAAACTGTATTCCAAAACGATCACGCACAAGACCGATGTCGGCGGGGTGAAGCTCGATCTGAAAACCGAAGCCGAAGTGAAACGCGCATTCGGCGAGATCGAGGCTTCGGTGCTCGCCAAGGCGGGGCCCGGCAAGTTCCAGGGGGTCACGGTTCAGCCGATGATCAAGCTTGAAGGATATGAGCTGATTTTAGGAAGTTCGATCGATCCGCAGTTCGGCCCGGTGTTGTTGTTCGGCTGGGGGGGGCGGCTCGTCGAGGTGTTCAAGGATCGCTCGCTCGCTCTCCCGCCGCTCAACACGACGCTGGCGCGGCGGATGATGGAACGCACCAAGATTTACACGGCGCTTAAGGGAGTGCGCGGATACGCCCCGGTCGATCTCGCCGCGCTCGAGGGTTTGCTGACCAAATTCGCGCGGCTCGTCGTCGAGCTTCCCGCGATTAAAGAGATCGACATCAATCCCTTGCTCGCCTCGCCCGACGGTCTGATCGCGCTCGACGCTCGCGTGATCGTTCATGATCGATCGTTGTCGGACGATTCGCTGCCGCGTTCCGTGATTCGACCGTATCCCACGAAATACGCGGCGCCGATGACGCTGAAAGACGGCGAGGAGGCGCTTGTGCGGCCGATTCGACCCGAGGACGAACCGCTGTTGGTCGAATTCCACGAGGCGCTCTCCGAACGGAGCGTCTATTCTCGATATTTTCAGGCTTTGAAGTTAAGTCGGAGGACGGCGCACGAACGTCTGACGCGTATTTGTTATCTCGATTACGATCGCGAGATCGCGCTTGTCGCCGAATTGCGCGATCCGGAGACGAATCGGCCGAAGATTCTTGGAGTCGGTCGGTTGAGCCGAATTCGAGGAACCCGCGACGCCGAGTTCGCGCTCCTGGTGCGCGACGCGTATCAAAATTTGGGGGTGGGAAGCGAGCTTCTCAAACGACTGATCGCGATCGGTCATGACGAGGGATTGGCGCGGATCGTCGGCGAGCTGCTGATGGACAACCGCGAGATGCGCAAGGTATGCGAGAAGCTCGGCTTCAAGGTCGCCGCGGTCGAAGGCGAGCCGATCCTCAAGGCCGAGCTTACGCTTTAAGGTTCGATCTTATTATTGATTCATTAAGAGACGGATATGACGACGCCCGAGTTTCGATCACGGAACGAACTGTTGTTCTTATGTTCGCTTATCGTGATTTTTGCTTCGGTCGCTTTCGGCGCAAACGCCGCGGCGCGTATCTGGACGTTTGAAGACGATTCGGAGGGCTCGATCGCCGCGGGTTTTCAAGCCGCGGCGGGGAATTGGGTCGTCGTCAAAACGAAAACGGGCAAGGCGCTCGAACAAACCGCCGCGAACCCGAACGCGACGTTCAATCTGGCGCTCGTCAAAAAGACGCACGTGAAAGATCTTGATCTTTCGGTGAAGATCGATGCGATCGCGGGGAAGCTTGATCAGGGAGGCGGAGTCGTTTGGCGGGCGCGCGATTCCAAGAATTATTACATCGCGCGGTACAACCCGCTCGAAGATAACTTCCGCGTGTATAAAGTGATCGACGGCAAGCGGATTCAGCTCGGCTCGGCCGATGATATCCCGCATGCGCCGGGAGTTCACTCGGTCCGCGCCGTGATGAAAGGACAAAATATCACATGTTATTATGATGAGAAAAAATATCTTGAGGTTTCGGATCCGGCGTTGACCGAGGGGGGGATGATCGGCGTTTGGTCGAAATCCGACGCGCGCACGCGGTTCGACGATCTGACGCTCAAGCCGATCGACGATTGAAGCGAGCTTGGAAAGGCACGATTGGAGCGATCTCATCACGAACGTGCGGGCGGAATCCCGCGATCGATTGAGTTTGGAGCGAGCGTGGCGACGTCTGGAACGAGATTGGAACGGTTCGTCCGCGTTGCCAAACGGGCTTG
>JAKBCQ010000218.1 GCA_021807585.1 Planctomycetota bacterium
GCGCGCCAGCCAAATCAAAGGGGCGTCGAGACCGAGCGGGTTGAGATCGACGGGAGGCTTGCCGTCGCGAGCATTCTTGCCGTACGAACTGACCGCGAACATCGCGCTTTGGGGAGCGTGGCATTCAAGCGCGTGCCGCGTCATCCCGTATAAACTTTCAACCAACCGCTCGACCCGCCAATCCCCCTCGTCCCCCGCGATCGGCGTCAACCCCATCCGCGCAAGCACGCGATCATATTTCGTGATTAAAAGGGCGACGGGACGTTTCGATCGAGTCCCGTCGGATTGATCAATATAACGTTCCAACAGGTTTTCAATTTCTTGTTGCCGGCGCAGCCGATCCGCGGGACGTCCGTCCCCCTCGGGGTCGAGACATAATAAAACGGCGTCGCAATCCGCGAAGAACCGCTGGATCGGCTCGTCAGAACCTAAAGAAACATGTTCACCCTGGTAATCTTTAACAATCAGATCGAGTCGCGCGTTTTCGTGATATAGCCTTAATTGAAGCTCGGTTTCGGCGAGAGTCCCGGGAGGGGGTTCGCCCGATTCGATCCGCGCAATCTTATCCGCCAGATAATCCGCCGATCGGGGGTCGACCGCGGCGAGCCGAATCCCGGCGGCGCGCCCCGTCGACGCCTGACGATAAAACATCGCCAGCAGTGTCGTCTTGCCGACGGCGCGATGTCCGAAGAGCGCGACGCGCTTCGGACCCGTCAAACGACGTTCGAGTTCGTCGAGATGTGTCTTGCGACGGCGATCCGCCATGAAATTCCCTCGTGATACCTCCAAAAGATCGGCCCTTCGATCGGTTTCACCCGAGCGAAACCCGCCCGCGACGACGGCGATCGACCGCTTGTAACGAACGGCGAACATCCGCCGATCCCAACGGTCGAACCAAGCCGAATCCCGCCCGATCAAGCTTCAAACGACCGAGCCCGGTCGAACGACAGCCCTCTTTCAAGGGTCGTTCGCTCGACACAACATTTCATTGTAGCGAATGAGCAAGCCGAAGGGCTCGGCGTCAGGGAATAATTCGTCGAGCATTCTTGATCGAACCGCGAAATATCGGCGCGCGCCATAAAAAAACGATCACCCGACAAGCGTAGGGCTTGCCGGATGATCGCGATCGAGGGGGAAACTGGAGATCGATTCGATCGATTAACGACGGACTTCGCGGCGAATCTCAAAGAATCGCGCCCGATCGAATGTCGGATGTTGCCGAGCGATTCGGAGGTCGAAGCGCCCCGCGCCCGCCGCGCGGGTTTGATCAAACGCTCCGGCTGCGAGTCGGCCCCTGAAGGCGAACGATCCCGCCTGAGCATGAGCATGATCGCGGAAAAACGCGCCGAAATCAGATTGCTGTCTGAATCCGACTTGGTTGTTGATCCGATGCGGAAGCGCAAGGCGTCCTGGTCCGCCGGGCCGACCATGATGAACCGGAGGCGGCGGCGCGTTCTCGGGAGGAGGGGGCGCCGGCGCCATGATCGGCGGAGGAGGCGCGACCGGAGGAGGCGGCGGCGGAAGAGGAGGTTGGGCGATGAACACGTTGGGATTGCTTGTCGAGGCCGTGTTCCCGCTGATATTGGTTTGTGCGTTCATGAACACCTGACTTGAAAGCGTCGCGAACAGCCCTCCGCCGATTCCTTGACCGAGCGGCCCCGCGGGGGCGCTCGTCAAATCGTCGCCGTCGCCGTCGTTCCCCGGCTCGGTAAGGCCTCCCAAGCCTCCCGCTCCGCCGATCGCTTGATTACCGGTGATTGTCGTGGAATTGAGCGTGAGCGTGCCCGAATCGAAGACTCCGCCTCCCAGGCCGTTCCCGCCGGCGCCGCCGATCCCGGCGATCGCTCCGTTACCTCCCGCGCCCCCCGATCCGCCGACGGCTTGATTGTTCGTCAGTGAACTTGAGATGATCGTGACGGTTCCAGACGCGGTGATGAACAAAGCGCCTCCAGCGCCCGTTCCGCCGTTTCCACCCGCTCCGCCGACGCCGACATACATCTGTTCGTTGTCATCGTCGCCTTGATCGGGGTGGCTGCCGGGATCGCCGCCATTCCCGCCGCCGTTGTCGTGATCGTGGCCGTTTCCGTTTCCTTTGCCATGACCGTTGCCGTTGCCGTTGCCGGGATCGCCGCCGTTGCCTTTACCGTTGTCGTGGTCGCCCGTGTCGACGTCTGTCAGCGAAACGATCATGCCGCTCCCGCCGACTCCGCCCGTGCCTCCCGCTGCCGAATTCCCGTTAAACGTCGATCCCGTTTGAACGAGGACGGTTCCCGATGCGAACACGGCGCCGCCGTATCCCGCTCCGCCGTTCCCACCCGTTCCCGCGTTTTGGCCGAAGCCCCCCGTTCCCCCCAGGGCTTGATTGTTCGAGAACGTCCCCGCGAGGATCGTCGCCGAGCCGGTCTTGGAGACAAAAATCGCCCCGCCCGCGGCCGTCCCGCCGTCTCCGCCGACGCCGACATACAAGGGTGTGTTTTGATCGTCGCCTTGTTGATTGTTCCCCTGGCCGTTTTCGTTCCCCTGGGAATTATCGTTCCCGTGGCCGTTACCATTCCCGTTGGAATCGCCACCCTGGGCGGCCACGACGACCGTCCCCGCGGTTCCTCCCGTCCCGCCGAGTGCGGAATTCATCGAGAATACGACCCCCGAGTTGATCGTCGCCGATCCCCCGAGTGCGATCGCTCCGCCGAAAGCGAATCCCCCCTGTCCTCCCGTTCCCGCGGCGATCATCTCTCCGGCTTCAAATTCATGTTCATCCTGATCGTATCCGTTCTTGTCGTCTCCTTGACCTTGATCGTGATCGGCCTCTTGTTCAGGAACGCCTTGACCGCCGGTTCCACCGTTCCCTCCCTGGGCCTGGTCGCCGTTGAACGTCGTCGAAGTGAGCGAAAGAACGCCTCCCTGGGCGCTATGAATCGCGCCGCCGAGGGCTGCGCCGCCGTTTCCGCCCGCTCCCGCGAGGCTCATGACTTCAACGGGCGATTGATCGTCGCCGTCGCCGTCGTTGCTGAGATCACTCGTCGCGGCGTTCCCGCCCAATCCGCCGTTTCCTCCCTGGGCTTGATCATTTGTAAATGATGTGGAACCTGTGATCGTGACCGTTCCCGATCCGGCGTTATCGAGCGCGCCGCCGAGCGCGCTTCCCCCTGCGCCTCCGGCGCTCGCGTTTTCGTCTTCTCCGGCGTTGATACCCGCCCCTCCGTCGCCGCCCTGAGCGACGTTCGACGAAAGGACGACTCCGTTTAAGGTGAGCGATCCGACATTGAAAATCGCTCCCCCGATACCCGCGCCTCCCGCGCCGCCGACTCCTTGATTCACGCCTCCGGCGCCGTTACCGCCATTACCGCCGAGCGCTTCGTTGGAGGTGAAGGCGCCGCCGTTTACGACGAGAGTTCCATTGTTGTCGATCGCTCCGCCAAGCGCCGATCCGCCGTTTTGGCCGGCGCCGCCATTGCCGCCGATCGCCATGTTGTCGGTCAGCGTGTCGGCGCCGAGGGTCAGTGCGGCGCCGGAAGCGACATCGATCGCTCCCCCCTGTGTCGCCGATCCCGAGGTAAGGGTCAGATTGTCGATCGTCGCGTTTGTTCCCGAACCCGAGACGTCGAAGATCCTGCTCGCTTGATCGCCGCTGATCGTCACTGTTCCCGAAGTCGGTCCGTCGATCGTCACGTTCGATGTGATAGCGAGTTGTCCATGTGTGAGGGTGATCGTTTCACCGATCAAAGACGAGGCGAACTGGATGGTGTCGCCGGTCGCCTGATCGGCCTGATTGATCACCGATCGGAGCGACCCCGGGTCGGCGGGGTTATCGCTGTTGTCGGTCACGGTGAGAACGACGCCGCTGAGCAACGTTCGCTGTTCGAGTTCGCCGAGAAGCGGGTAAAAACGGACCGCGCGGCGCCGATTTTTGGCTCGAAGCGAGCGAATCGCCGTCAATTTCGGTTGATTCATGATGGAAGCTCCCTTTCCGATTATGTGAACGTGTTGTACATCAAATACACGTCGAGGGTCGGCCGGTTCCACCGAGATTGAAGAGTCGACGCATGCCCCTCGACGCGTGTGCGGCCCGATACGATGAAACCTTCGCCGAAGCGATAAGCCGCGCTCTGAAACGCGAAAGGCCGTTTCGACGCGGCGGTTCCATAAGAACCGTAAAGGAATCGATCTATCAGGCCTTAAATTACGTTTATGAACTCATTCGTCATCGACCGAGTCGATCGAATTACGCCCGGCATGGCGAAATATCGCGTGATTCGTTCACGCTTACGTTTCTTAAAGCAAAGCGAGGGGTCTTCCTTGAGCTTGATTCGTCCTGGAATCTTTTGCCGCGTCGCACGATCGCGGCCCTCCGAAGAAACGACATCGTAAGCGACGTTTCCAAACATACATACCGCCGCGACCGCCGTTATGTGACGCGCCAAACCCAAAAAGTATCGGAACGCGAGCAGTGCGACACACGTGGATGCGTGCAATCTCGGCGTCGCGGCGCCGACCCGATCGGAGCGATCTTTCGTCGTCGAATCGGATTCCGGAACCGAACAAAACCGGACGAACCGGCGGCTAAATCGGATAATATGATCATACAATTGATGATTGGAATACGTTTGACAATCGACCGCGACGACAATCGTCCGGCGAAGGCGAGGCGGACACGGACGCCGAGTATTATTTAATAATGATCAGAATTCCATTTTTTTAAATGCGGCGATCCCGATCTTGAGGGGGACGATCGTCGCGATCGCGCTGAAAACGAGCCCCGCGATAATCGCGAGCGCCAACCGCGTGCGAAAGATCGCGCCTCCGGGCAAACTCGCTCCCGAGTCGACGAACCCCGAGAACTCGCTCGCCTCGCGACCCGCGTAATACAGATGGCACGGCAGAGCGAGCGTCGACACCACGATCAGGATGAAAACGAGGCTCACCAGCAGGTTGAGCGTCCCGCTTAACCCGGTGGCGATCTTCGACGGATCCTCCTCCTTGAGATCGGGAAATCGAGCCCCCAGGCCGACGCTGATCCCCGAAAGCCCCACACACAAAATCGCAATCGTCGTCATGTGCAACAGAATCATCCAAATACCAATGCGCAGCATCACGCCGCTTAATATCACAAGGATTTCGGTCGTGAACAACGAGACGCCGCACGCGAAGACGAACTTCCCCCAAAGAATCGCCTCGCGACGTACCGGAAAAAGCCCCAACACCCAAAAATTGCGCCCCTCAAGCGAAAGCAACGGAAAAATGAACCGGCTCGTAAAGGTCGAAAGCAAAAGCGCCGTCACCGCGAGATTGAGAAAACTAATCAACACTCTCCAGTACGTGGATTGCACATCATATCCAAGCCTTCTGATATTCACAAAATAAAACGCCAGCAGGCTGAAAAAGATGAGGAATTGCGACCATTGAGCCGGGTCGCGGCGGAAAGCGCGAAGATCTTTAAGGATAAGCAGCCGAAGGGGCCTGGTGATGAAGAAGAAGACGCGGTGAAAGGCGTTGTCGAACGCGTACCAACCCGATCGACGGCGTCCCGACCGCCCCCCCTGAACGCGACTGTGCCCTTGCCGAAGCAGGTCGCGGGCGACGACCGCGGCGACGAGATACGCGAGCGCCGCGTGCGCCGTCATCACCATCAGATAAAAGAACGACTGATCGATCTCCTGCCGCGCCGAAGCCAACACCCCGGCCGCCATCCAACGGCTCGGCAAAAGTTTGTTCCGGCTGAATTCGAGCCGGTCGAGCAGTTGATTCATCCAGTCCTGGGGCGCGTATTC
>JAKBCQ010000219.1 GCA_021807585.1 Planctomycetota bacterium
ATATTTAGATTTTTATGAGGGAACGGGAACTCCTGAATATTCGTTTTTGATTCCCAACGTGCTGCTCAAGAACGACCTTGGTCGGAGGTTCGTCGACGTCACGCTCGCGACGGGGACGGGGCATCTGCAGAAGGGGCACGGCGTTTCGTTCGGCGATTGGAACAACGACGGTTATGCGGATTTGTTCGTTCGATCGGGGGGGGCTTCGCGAGGAGATCGAGCGAACGCGGTGTTGTTTCAAAATCCGGGTGGGAACAATCATTGGATTCATGTGAAATTGATCGGAAAAAAGACGAATCGCGCCGCGATCGGCGCCGCGGTGAAGATCACGCTTGCAGACGAACCGGGATATCCGTCGCCGAACGTTCGCTACCGCGTCGTTTCGGCTGGTTCGAGTTGGGGCGGCAACGGTTTCGCGATGACGATCGGCGTCGGAGCGTCCAAAACAATCAAGAAACTTGAAGTGATCTGGCCGACGAGTCGATCGAAGCAAACGTTCGACGACGTTGCGATCGATCAGGCGATTTCGATCACCGAATTCGATTATAAGTATACGAGAATCGATCGCAAACCGATCGCCGTCCCCAAGGCCGAGGAATAACGATCGGGCGAACATCGATTGAAGTCTCTCCAGCATTTGGAGGGGACCGAAGTCGAGATCAACCCGTACGCGTATTCTCCTGTTGGAATCACGGTCGATTCGTCCGATTGAAGGCGTTCGATCTTTGAAAGACGACGTTCGCCCTTGACCGTTGATCCACGATCCCGAATGATTAAGAACAAAGGTTTTCGGTATGACGACCGTTTTGATCGCCGCCGAACGCCTGTTATCGAGACGAACCCGATGCTTAAAAAGACGCTCGTCGTGGTGCTTTTGCTCGCCGGCGGATTGGCCGGATATTTCACCCTGGCTCATCGGCACGGATCGGGCTCGACGACCTCCGTCGCGGTTCGAGCCGGGTCGAGCGCGGCGGTCAACCTCGCCGACAATCGCGTTGCGATCGAAGAGGTCGTTCCCGAACTCGGCGAGGGGCTTTATTCCGAGAATTGGCTCGACGACGGCGGCCAAACGATGCTGATCGATTACCTCGACGGCGATCCGCGATCGCTCGTCGAATCCCAAAAATCGCGCGCCGCGAGCCCTCGGAAGGGGATCGATTCGGTCCTCGGCAAGCTCGATCAAATCCGCGACGACTCCCCCTCGTCGATCAAAAAACGTCGATTCCTCTTAACCAGGCTGGCTTGTTTGTACATGAATTTGGGAAAGTTCGCCGAGGCCGATCGCCGGTTTCTCGAAGTTCAAACGACGTATCCCGTGGATTCTCCCCGGTTCGCCAATTACGAGGCGGCGCGCGGCGTCGCGGCGCTCCGCGGCGGCGAGGTGGAAAACTGCGTCGCGTGCCAAAACGAGGCGAGCTGCGTCTTTCCCCTCGCCGCCGCCGCGGTCCATCAAAAGAAAGCCGGATCGCGCAAAGCAATTAAACATTTTAGTAAATATCTAGAAAAACGACCTCAAGACATGGGTATTCGCTGGTTGCTCAATGTTGCATATATGACATTAGGCGAATATCCTGATCGGGTTCCCGAACAATGGTTGATCAGGCTCGACGCGTTTCGATCGCCCGTCGAGGTCGGTCGGTTCGCCAACGTCGCGGCGCGGGTCGGAATCGACGCGCTCGGTCCCAAATACGGCGGGGGGAGCGCGTTCGACGATTTCAACAACGACGGTCTGCTTGATCTCGTCACGTCGACCGAAAATCCGTCGGAGGGAGGATCGATCTTGATCAACCAAGGCGACGGGACGTTCGTCGATCGATCCGCGGGTTCGGGGCTCGATCAACAGCCGGGCGCTCTCAACATGAAACATGTCGATTACGACAACGACGGTAATCTCGACGTCTTATTCCTCCGCGGCGCGTGGGAGAAGTCGCAACGTCTTTCACTCATGCGAAACAAAGGGGACGGTACATTTGAGGACGTGACGATCGCCGCCGGACTCGACCGACCGATCGCCACGGCTTCGGCGGGGTGGGCGGATTATGATAACGACGGTTTCGTCGATTTATACCTCGCGGGGGAGACGAAAGCTTCGGACAATCCCAACAAGCTCTACGATATCGTCGATTTGCCCAATTCGTCGCGGCTTTATCACAACAACGGAAACGGCACGTTCACCGACGTCGCCGAACCCGCGGGAGTGAAGAACAATCACTTCGGCAAAGGAGTCGCGTGGGGAGATTACGACGGTGATGGATATGCCGATCTTTTTGTTTCCAATATGAATGCGCATTCTCGTTTGTTTCATAACAATCGCGACGGTACGTTCGACGAGGTCGGAGGCAAGCTCGGCGTGACGGGACCCTGGGCGTCGTTCGCTTGCTGGTTCTGGGATTACGATTGCGACGGCGATCTCGATCTGTTCGTCAACGCGTACAACGCCGACCTCCAGAAGAACGTCGAGAACATGCTGGGAAAAACTCCCCGGGCGTCGACCCCCAAGCTTTACCGCAACGACGGCAAAAAAGGCTTCGCCGACGTATCGCGAGACGTCGGGCTCGATCGGATCATCATGGCGATGGGATGCAATTACGGCGATATCGATAACGACGGCTATCTGGATATTTATGAGGGAACCGGAATGCCGATGTATTCGTTTCTGGTTCCCAACGTGATGCTCAAGAATGATCACGGCCGGCGGTTTCTCGACGTCACGACCTCGTCGGGAACGGGACACCTGCAAAAGGGGCACGGAGTGTCGTTCGGCGATTGGAACAACGACGGTTATGTTGATTTGTTCGTCCGTTCGGGCGGGGCGACGAACGGCGATCGCGCGAACGCGGTGTTGTTTCAAAATCCGGGTGGAACAAATCATTGGATATATCTCAAATTAATCGGTAAAAAGACGAATCGCGCCGCGATCGGCGCGGTCGTCAAATTGACGCTTCCCGACGAGCCCGGTTATCCCGCCCCCAACATCCGCTATCGCGTCGTCTCGGCGGGTTCAAGCTGGGGTGGGAACGGCTTTCCCATGACGATCGGCCTCGGCGCCGCCGATACGATCAAAAAGATCGAGATCGTTTGGCCGACGAGCGCGTCGACACAAACTTTTCAAGACGTGGCCGTCGATCAAGCGATCACGATCGCCGAATTCGCCGATCGGTATCAAACCGTCGATCGCAAGCCGATCGCCGTCCCCAAAACGAAATAATTGAAAGAAAGATTGTCTTCTTGTTATTAATGTTTAAGAGATTGCTCGCCGATTGATCGGCTCGCGGGCGCCGATCGAGCGCGCTCGATCAACACGCGATCGCGGGCGATGATATCAACCCAAGAAGTATCATACAAGCAAGCGTTTTGTCCGTCGACGGCGACGGTCGGCGCCCAGAGATCGGGTTTATATCCGCGCAGTTGATCGAGCGCGTCGAGCGAATCGTCGATCGTGTTTTGATGTTCGGAGAAGCGCCGAACGAAATCGGCTTCGAGCGTCTGATCGACGTTCACGGGGAGCGATCCCGTGACGAGCGCCGATCGCTTCTTCAGCCGAATCCGCCAGACGATTGGAGCTTGTCCCGGAACGCGAAGAACGATCGGCTCGACGGGGAGATCCTTGATCGCGGTCGGATCGGTCGCCGCAATCACGATCGTCCCCGCGGGAGAACCGCTTTTCATCGGTTCGACTCCGTCGGCGGTTGTGACGACGCGAACCCGACGGCGCGAAAGTAAATCGGCGAGCCCCGATGTTTCGTCGGGTCCGATATCCGTCAGTAAGACGTCCGTCGGAATGACGGGCGCGACGCCGAGCTTGCGAAAACCGTCGTTCACAAAATCGACGAGTCCTGGGCCTCCGGGAGCGTTCACGAGACACAATCGATCCCCCGCAATCAGCCCGTAAACCGCGAATCCGTTCCGATCGCCGAAATAAAACAGCTCGTCGGCGAGCTTTTTGGGATTTCCATCCAGGAAGTTCGCTCCGTCGGTTTGATAGCGCGAGATCAGCAATTCCATATCGGCGATTCCGCGATCGAGCAGTTCGAGCCTTCGTTTCCGAGAGATTGCGGCGGAGGTCGGGATCGAATCCATCCGCGGGTGACCGGGTAAGATCAGGTCGACGCGATCGAGCTTCCGTAACATCCGCAACGACGCCAAGAAAGCGACCGCGTCGCCGCGATAACGCGGTGCGAGATACGCCGAGTACGTTCCAAGCGGTTTGGCGAGCTCGCCGCGTTCGCCGAGATCGCCGACGAGTCCCATAATGACATCACCCGAAAATAAAACATAAAGGCCTTTACGATTCATGAGCCAACAAACGCTTCCCGGGGTGTGACCCGGGGTTGCGATCGCTTGGAAGCGCGTGTCGCCGAAATCGATCGATTCGCCGCCGTCGATCTTGACGTCGATCGTGGTTCGATGAGGGTTTTCGCTGGGGATATAAAACGTGCTGAAGAACGCGTCGCGCGGGCCTCCCGCCTCGAGGATCGCGGCGTCGGCACGTCCCGCGTGGATGCGAGCCCCGTGTTTTTCGCGAAAGTAACCCGCCCCTCCCGTGTGATCGCCGTGAGCATGGGTGATGAGGATCGCCTTAACTTTTCGTGCTTCGAGTCCGAGGGTTGAAAGTTCGGCGAGCACCGGCGCCGCGTCGGCACGAAGTCCCGAGTCGATCATCACCAGCCCTTCCGAAGTTTCGACGACATAAGCCGCCGACGGCGACAAACCGCCCAGCAGGTGAATTCCAGGGACGATCGTCATGGCTCGCGGTTCCAAAACGGGCGTATTGGCGAGCGAAAGCGCCGCGTTTTCAGGCTTTTTCTCGCCGATCTCGGCGCGATCGCCGCAACCTGGAATGGCTGCGGGCGCGATCACCGCGGTCAGGACGACAAACATCGATTGGAAGCGAAGAGGGACCGTCATCCGCGAGCATTCCCAATCATTCAGCGATCGAGCACGGTTCAAGGAGGAACGCACGGATCGATCTTCGATCGAATCCGAACGCGACGCAACGCGACTTTACCGATAACGCTTGAAAACGGATTATTACATTTGGAAGATTTTTGATTGGGAACGATCGATCACGGCGGGACCGATTATTTGTAACCGTATGTTTTTCATGTAGTTGGATCAAGAGTGCGAGGCTTGAATGAGGCGTTCTGAAAAACGAAGGGACAAGTTAATCGGCGCCGTCGCTATCTATTAAGTTAGGCTTGATTTCGTGGTTCGCGTTCGTCGCGGCGTGGAGGCGGACGGGGATTGGCGGCCGTTTTACTGGAATTCGGCGGAGAGACGCGATGCATCGGGGAAGAACGTCGATCTGGGGGATCGTCGCGGTTTTTTTCATCGTCGCATCGGCGGGGGTCGGGTATGTGTTGAGTTCGTCGCACAAGGATTCGAGCGAGCCGAGGCGCTCGGCGTCGGCTTCGGTTGAACGAGCCGGCGATCGCGACGTCCCGCTTTTTTCGGATCAGTGGATCGACAATCTGGGAGTTCGGCTCATTCCCGAATTTGACGAGCCCGATCCGCGTGATCTCGCCGCGGCGCAGGCGGCGCGGGGAAAGCGGGTCGAGCGGAGGCTCGCCGCGGTGCGCGCCAAATTGACGACCTTATCAAAAGACGACCCGAAAACGCTTGAATCATGGCGTGAATACAAAAGCACATTGGCACGTATCTTGTTAAGCGACGGCGCTTTTCTCGCCGCGGCGGCGGAATTGCGCGACGTTCAGGCGACG
>JAKBCQ010000220.1 GCA_021807585.1 Planctomycetota bacterium
AAAATCGCGGTCGTCCCCTACGCCGCCGATACGCGCCGCTTTCGTCCCAAAGCAAACAAAATATATTTACCTAATAAGTGTACTTTTTTATTTACAGGAGGGATTTGTCAGAGGAAAGGAATTAAGTATTTATTAGAGGCGTGGAAGCGAATCCGCAGGCCGGGGTTAAGGCTGGTGATGCTCGGCGCGCTTCCGATCGATACGACGCCGCTCGAGCCTTACCGCGATCTGGTGGAATGGCCGGGGAGGGTTTCACACGCCGAGGTCGCCGACGTGATGGCCGACGCCGACGTCTTCGTGTTTCCCTCGTTGTTCGAGGGATCGGCGGTGGTGACGTACGAGGCGTCGGCTTGCGGACTCCCCTCGATCGTCACGCCGAACGCGGGTTCGATCGTGCGGGATGAAATCGAGGGCTTCGTCGTCCCGCCGCGCGACGTCGATTCGCTCGCCGCGGCGATCGACCGGATCGCGCGAGATTCGAACTTACGTGAACACATGGCGAAACGGGCGCGAACGCGAGCCGAGGAGTTCGACTGGCCGCGTTATCACGCGTCGATCGTCGCCGAGGCTTGGGCGCTCATCGAGCGTCGATCGCGTTATTAATTGACGAGACACGGACGTATCAAGAACGGAAGTTATAGCGATGGATCGCTACTATGTTTATTGCACGGCGGCGTTGATCGTTCTGACGATCGGCTCGCAGGTATTTCGCAAGTCGTTCGACCCGTTCGCGCCGATCTGGCTCTTTTTAGTTGGTTATATTCAAGTTTATGTGATCCAAGCAATCTCGTATCGTGATTATTCGATCAAGATCCGCGGTATCGACCTGGTGACCGCGGGGAATCAGCGCGCGTTGTGGGCGCTCGCGTGGTTTTTGTGCGTCTATTATTCGCCCCTCGGGCGAATCTTCGCGCGGAAGGCGCCGAGCGCTCCAGAAAATTGGTCGAAACCCCTCGTCCTGGGCGTAAGCCCGCTTTTGATCACGTGGGGGCTTTTCTGTTCGGGGGTCGCGCTTTCGGGAGGCGCCGACGAACAAACCATGATCTCGCAAGAGGAGAATCTCTTGCGCCAGTTCCCCATGGTTCTGCTCTTGGCGGGCAACATGTTGATCGTCACGGGGAGGCGGAGCAATCCCTCGAATCGATTCCTCGTAACCTCGGGGATCGCGATCGCTGCGCTCTATTCGCTCCTCTGGATGATGAACGGAAAACGATCGCACTCGCTCTTCGCCGTCCTTTCCGGCGTCTGTTCCTATTACATTTCGAAGGGGAAAAAGCCGTCCTTCGCCGTGCTCTTCGCGACGAGCGTCGCGGGCGCGCTCGTCGTCACCGTCGCGATCGGCTGGCGCGGTAACAACCAATATGAACATAATCTTTCAGGCTTCGTCGAATATGTTTCCGAATTCGATCCGTCGAAAGTTCTTGAAAATATCAATGTCAAAGAGAAAGACGGCGTCGACGAGGCCGACCCCGCCAAGACGAGCAAAGAGACCGAGGAGTACTGCGGATTCCTCCTCATGCTCGACACCGTGCCGATGAAATCGGCTTACGATTACGGATCTTCGTATATACGGATCTTTTCGACATACATTCCGCGGATCGTCTGGCAAGACAAACCGTATTTCGGCCGCGAGGAATGGGTGAACGCGTGGATCGCGGGATCCGAATTCCATCGCGACGAAACGTTCACCGGCCCCGCGATCGGCATCCTTGGCGCCACCCAGCTCAACGGCGGAGCGATCGGAACCGCCGTCGTCCTCGCGTGCATCGCGATCCTGATCCGCTCGGCTTACGAATATTACAGGCTTCACGCGCACACCCCGTGGGCGCAGGTCTTCTGGGCGATGACTTATTACAACGCGTGGCTCATGGTCGTCAACGACGACCCGTTCGTCTGGTTCTATTACGTTTACGGCTTCGCCCTCCTGCCGCCGCTTACGTTCTTCTGGATCGTCAATAAGTTCTTTTATCGCGATTCGGTTGATCCCAATGCGTCGTATTGACGAACGATCGAACCGCGCCTGATCAGGATGATACTTAAATGATTAAATTAGCAATTTGCTTTACGAATTGGGGTCCTTATCATCTGGCGCGGCTCCGCGCGCTCGGCGAGTCGCTGCGAGGCCGCGGCGGGGAACTGTTCGCTTACGAGGTCGCCGGGGTCGAGCGCCGCTATCCGTGGCGTGTCGAACGCGCCCGGGAGCCGTTCGCCGCCGAAACGTTCTTCGCCGATCGCCCCCTGGAATCGATCCCCGCCGCGGCGTGCCGCGGAGCGATCCGCTCGGCGCTCGACCGCGATCAACCCGACGCGGTCGCGATCGTCGGTTACTCGCGCCCCGAATCGTTCGCGGCGCTCCGCTGGGCCGTCCGCCGCCCTGTTCCCGTCATCCTCCTCTCCGAAAGCCAACGGATCGATCATCACCGCGTATGGTGGAAAGAAACGATCAAGCGAACACGCGTCGAAGCGTGCCGAGCCGCGGTCGTCGGCGGGCCGGAGCATCGCGATTACCTGGTCGATCTCGGTATGCGACCCGATCGCATCACATTTGGATACAACGCAATCGACAACGCGTTCTTCGCAAACCGCGCCGAGATCGCGCGGAACGATCCCGCGACGCGCGAACGTATCCCCGCTCGCCCCTATTTCCTCGCGATCAATCGCTTCGTCGCCGAGAAAAACCTCGAACGCCTGGTGCGCGCCTTCGCACGCCACCGAGCCGCGGTCGCGCCCGACCGTCGCTGGGATCTCGTCCTGATCGGCGACGGACCGAATCGACCCGCGATCGAAGCCGAGGCGAAAAAACTCAATGTTGATCAGTTTGTTCATATCACGGGATTTTTACAAGTTGACGAGCGCTTCGAGCTCCGCGCGTTCGCATCGGCGTTCGTGCATCCGAGCTTGATGGAGCCGTGGGGGCTCGTCGTCAACGAGGCCGCGGCCTGCGGCACGCCGTTGTTGGTCTCGGAGCGCGCCGGATCCGCCCGCACGCTCGTTCCCGATCCGATCGGCGTGTCGGGAGCTCGATTCGACCCGACCGACGAGGACGATATCGCCGAATCGCTCTCGTGGATGGCCGAGCGTTCCGAATCCGAACGCGCGCGGATGGGAGCGAACGCGGCGCGAATCGTCGCCGAATGGGGCCCCGATCGCTTCGCTCAAGGAGTCGTCGAGGCCCTTGATATCGCCCGCTCGGTCGAACGTTCCCGCCGCGCCGCCGCGACGATCGCCTGAATATCATTGATCAATAAGTTCAAGGAGCATCCACATGACGACATCCACATTAGCCGGCAAGGCGATCGAAGCCGGCTCGCTCCGATCGCGAAAAAGCGAGCGATCCGCGATCGTCCACGTATGCAACGGCCTTGATCCGATCCGCGACGGCGGAATGGTTCCCAGCATCCTGGGAATGACGGGAGCGATCGCGCGGACCGAAGGCGCGACGACGATCGTCACTCCCACCCCCTCAAGGCTCGACCTCATCGAAATCCCCTCCGGCGTTCGATTGCTCGACGCGCAAGCCGATTTTGAAGCCGCGATCAAATCCGCCGAAGTCGCGCACCTGCACGGGCTTTGGCAGGTTCAAACCCGCCGCGGCGCCGCCGCGGCGCGGCACGCGCACGTCCCGTACCTCGTCGCGGCGCACGGCATGGCCGATCCATGGGCGCTTAAACATAAATATCTCAAAAAACAAGTGTATCTTTCACTTATCGAGAAGAAACAATTGCGCGCAGCCTCGTGTCTGCACGCGTTGGCGCATCCCGAGATCGGTCACCTTCGCGCGCTCGCTCCCCGAACGCCGATCGCCTTCATCCCCAACGGAGTGGAGATCCCCGCCGAACCGGACCCGCGCGATCGCGCCCAACTCGAGACGACCCGGCCCGAGCTCAAAGGCAAATTCAACGTCCTCTTCCTCGGCCGACTCCACGTGAAGAAGGGGCTCGACCTGCTCGCCGAGGCGGCGGGTTCACTTTGCAAAGAATATCAAGATCTGCATTTTTTAATAGCCGGGCCCGACGACGGCGCGCGCGGATCTTTTATTGGACGTATGAAAGCGCTTGGGATCACGGATCGCTTCACCGAGCTCGGTCACGTGCGGGGTCGCCAGGCGCGGCTTGCGTGGGCGAGCGCGAACGCGTTCGTTCTGCCGAGTTACAGCGAAGGGTTCAGCATGGCGGTGCTCGAGGCTCTCGCCAACCGCTTGCCGACGTTGATCACGACCGCGTGCCATTTCCCCGAGGTCGCGTCCGAAGCCGCGGGAATCGTCGTCGACCCGACCGTCGAGGGGGTGACCGCGGGCCTCCGCTCGCTCCTCGAACGATCGCGCGACGAACTCGTCGCAATGGCTGAAAACGGCCGAAAACTCGTCGAGGAACGCTACACGTGGGACCGTCAGGGTGAAAAACTCGCGTCGGTTTATCGCTGGCTCCGTGCGGGCGGAACGCCCCCCGAATGCGTCCAATTTCCGGGAGATTTTTAATGAACATGCTATCAATTGAAGACCAGTCGATTGAAGTCTCGGGCGCGACGGGTTTCGCGTCCGAGCGGAATCATATCGATCAATCATTGGATCGATCGTCTTCGTATCAAGGTTCGCCGTCGGAATCGACCGATACGGTCTTAATCCGCGCCCCGGTGAGCGTGATCGTTCCGGTGAAAAACGAGGCCGAGAATCTCAGGCGATGTTTGCCCGCACTCGCCTGGGCGGACGAGATTTTTGTGGTCGATAGCGCGAGTTCGGACTCGACGGCATCGGTCGCCGAATCGTTCGGAGCGCGGGTCGTCCAATTTCGGTTCAACGGCGTTTATCCCAAAAAAAAGAACTGGGCGCTCGATCATCTGCCGCTGCGCAACGAATGGGTTCTGATCGTCGACGCCGACGAGGTCGTCGTTCCCGAGCTGGCTCGCGAGATCGCCGAGCGGATCGCGACCGACGAAGCCGACGGTTATTATTTGAACATGAAATATTTCTTTTTGGGTAAACGGATCCGCCGATGCGGCTACGCCGAGGCGTGGAATTTGCGTTTGTTTAAGCATCGTTTGGGTCGATACGAGCGCATGCCCGCCGCGGCGGGATCGACCGCGGGCGACAACGAGGCGCACGAACACGTCGAGCTTGAGGGACGGGTTTTGAGGCTCAAGAACGAACTCGATCACTTCGCCTACCCGACGATTTCGAGCTGGCTCGAGAAACACGATCGGTATTCGACATGGGAGGCCGAGCGGTACGAACGCCACCTCCGCGACCCGATCCCGAAGTCGATCGGCAAGGGAAAACGATTCAAACGAATGCTCAAAAAAGTGTATCTACGAACTCCGTGCTCTCCGTTGATTCGATTTTTGTATGCGTATATTTTTCGCCTCGGCTTTTTAGACGGAGTACCGGGGCTTGCGTTTTGTTCGCTGCTCGCGTTTTACGATTTTTTGTGTCGCGCCAAGGTTTACGAACGGAAGCTCGCCGAGAAGTCGATCCGCGGACGTTGAGAGACGAATCGGACCGGATCGATCTGGGTCGATCTTTCGTCGCGCGCCGGTAGATTCTCGGCGGAACTCGCGGTACACTCCGCAAACGCTCGCAAGGTCGATGCGATGCGGTTCCCAAACAAGGGTCGATTTCATGGAAAACGTCGAATATCGCGGCTGGAAGCACAACGTGCGAATCTCGAACGGCGACGCCGAGGTGATCGCGACGCTCGA
>JAKBCQ010000221.1 GCA_021807585.1 Planctomycetota bacterium
CCGCGTCGGTTCGGTTCGTTCGGGTCGATTCCAATGACGCTCGTCTCAACCCCCCGCGACCGCGGGGATGATGCTCACCTCGTCGCGATCGGCGACGGGGGTGTCGAGATCGTCAAGATAGCGAATGTCTTCATTATTAACATAAATATTGACGAATCTTCTCAGTTCGCCGCCGTCGAGCACGCGGTCGCGGATCTCGGGGAATTTTTCGCCGAGCTTATCGAGGACCTCGCGGACCGAGGCCCCCGTCGTTTCGACGCTGTCGAGCCCTCCCGCGTGCGGACGAAGCGGAGTCGGAATTCGAATCACCGGCATGAGTTTACCCTTGCAAAATTCGGATGTACTTGAAATCAAACGGCGACGGCGGCGAGATCGGGCGCGGCGGCCTCGACGAGCGCCTCGAACGCCGCGAGATCGGGGGCGATGACGACGGGCCTGGCGATCTTATCGATCAACGCCTCCTGGGTTTTCAGGCCGTTTCCGGTGATGCACAGCACGGTCGAGCCGTCGCGGTCAATCTTACCCTGTTCGATCAGTTTCCGCGCCACCGCGACGGTCACTCCCCCCGCGGTTTCGGTGAAGATCCCCTCGGTCTCGCCCAGCAAAAGCATCGCGTCGATGATTTCGTCGTCGTCGACGTCCTCGCTCCAACCCCCCGACTCGCGGATCAGTTTGGACGCGAAAAAGCCGTCGGCGGGATCGCCGATCGCCAGGCTCTTGGCGATCGTCTGGGGATCGCGCACCGGTCGAACCTTGTTCGCGTTCAGCTTCACCGTGTTCGAGATTGGATTGCAACCCGTCGCCTGAGCGCCGAACATCCTCGTGCGAATCGGCCCGTCGATCAAACCGAGTTGAGCGAACTCGACGAACGCCTTGTGCAATTTGCCGATCAGGCTGCCGCCGGCCATCGGCGCGACGACGTGATCGGGCGCGCGCCAACCGAGATCCTCGGCGATCTCGAACCCCATCGATTTCGAACCCTCGGCGTAAAACGGCCGCAAATTGACGTTCACAAACCCCCAGCCGAACCGAAACGCGATTTGCGAACAAAGCCTATTCACGTGATCATAATTGCCTTTAATGGCGATCACTTTGGCGCCGTAGATCGAGGCGCCCAAAACTTTTCCTTGTTCGAGGTTGTCGGGGATGAGGACGTAGGCGTTTAGGCCCGCCGCGGCGGCGTTGGCGGCGACGCTTCCCGCGAGGTTGCCGGTCGAAGCGCAGCCGACGGTTTCAAAGCCGAATTCGACGGCTTTCGACAGCGCGACCGCGACGACGCGATCTTTGAACGAGAGGGTCGGATGATTGACTGCGTCGTTCTTGATATAAAGCTCTGAAACTCCGAGAGCGCGGGCGAGTCGATCGGCGCGAATCAGCGGAGTTCCGCCGACGTGCAAGCCGACGGTCGGTTCGCCGTCGATCGGCAGCAGCTCGCGGTAGCGCCAGATCGTGTGCGGGCGGTTGCGGATCGCGTCTTTCGACATCGATCGCGCGACGGCTTCGTAATCGTATTCGACTTCGAGCGGGCCGAAGTCCTCGGTGCAGAAGTTGAGCGGTTCTTTGGGATAGCGTTTGCCGCAGAGCCGACATTTCAGTCCACGAACCATATGCTGATACACAGGAGGCTTCTCCGCGTAACTTCGGCCTTGAGCGTCGTGTACAGACGCACTCGGGGCCGGGTGATTGCCAATCGATCCGCGTCGTCGGCTCACGATCAAAGTCATCGAACATGTGTTCGATTCGGTTGTCGTGTTCCGAGATTTGGGACGGATCGACCCAGGATCGCCGTGTTCGCGAGGGGTTGAGCGGATGAAGGTTGAGAGATTAGACGGACCGGCGTGATCGCGTGGTTGGTTCGTTCGCCTCGGTCCATCTTATCTGTCCCTTCGTCCGCTCGGGTTCAACCCGCGGGCAGGGCAGGAGTTAGCACCAGCGTTCGCCCAGGAGCGAACCGGTTGCTGTGGCGTCGTAGGGCCTTTCCCTCAGCCACTCTGGATAAGATGCGTCCCAAATTGTGATACGTGAAAGGTTATACCTCAAGGCGGCGGACGTCAAGAACCCTCCGCCGAACAATTCCCGCTCGACGATTCGTCAAAGCTCGGCCGAGTGGATAAAATACTGGAAATAGCGCGCCGCACCGAGGGGGACGATTTGTCGCCCGATCGAATTTCGCGGTGTGCGATCCGAATTCAGCGGGCCGATCGATCCCGGCGGGGTCGACGCGGAGGGTTCATGACGCCGATCGCAGCCGACGACCGAAGCCTAAATTGGGAGCTCGCCGCCGAATCGATCGTGCTCAAGATCCGTTGGTTCGGGATCGCGATCGGTTTGATCCTCGTACAAACGAGGAGCGAGCTGAGAAATCCCGACGCCGTCCGAGCCTTTCTGGCTTTGGGTGCGAGCTACGCCCTGCTCGATACGATCTTTTATCGCATGGGCGAGGTTTTCCTCAAACGCGTTCCGCTCTTCGTCTCGGTGATGGAATCGCTTTTCATCGCGCTTTTGTGCTACCACGACACGGGATTGGAAAGCCCGTTCCGCTGGTATTATTTGCTTTCGTCGATATGTTGTGCATTACGGTTTCGGCCGATGATTACTTGGCTTACGTTTGGATTTCATTGTCTAAGCTTCGCGAGTTTGGCTTGGATGATCGAGGGATCGAGGTTTCCCGCGGCGCGGGGATATGCGTTCACGATCGTGATTCTGGCGTGGCTGACGTGGGCGGGGTCGGCGCTTTCGGGGCTGTTGCGCGGCGCGTATGAACGTTTAAAGCAACTGAACGCCGATCTCGAGCGAAGTCGCGGCGAGCTTGAAGAGCGTGTCGCCGAACGGTCGTCGGCGTTACGCGCGTCTCAGGCTCGGCTGATCCATCAGGAGAAGATGGCGGCGTTCGGGCTATTGGCCGCGGGGATCGCGCACGAGGTCGGCAATCCGCTCGCCGCTGTCAGTTCCTTGATCCAGATGCTCAAACGACGCCGGCCCGACGATTACACCGCCGAGAAGCTTGATCTCGTCGCGGGCCAGGTGGGTCGCATTCAGCGGACGATTCGGGAGCTGATCGATTTCTCACGCCCGACGGCGACCGAGGTCGTCTCGGTTCGACTCGGCGAGGTCGTCGACGAGGCGCTCGGGGTCGCCAAATATTATCAACGGACGAAAGATCGCGCGATCTCGACCGCGATCGACCCGGCGATTCCGCCGATCCGCGCATCGCGTGATCATATACAACAAATTATCTTAAACTTGGTGATGAATGCGATTGACGCGACGAACAAAGGGGGCGCGATCGCGATCGAGGCGGGCGTGGAGGACGGTTCGATCGTCCTGAGCGTGACCGACGACGGCAGGGGAATCGCGATCGCCGATCGTTGTCGAATCTTTCAGCCGTATTTCACCACCAAACCTCAAGGAACGGGGCTCGGGCTATATATCAGCAGGCAAATCGTCGAAGAACTGGGAGGCGCTCTCGGCTATCATACCGAGGAGGGGCGAGGAGCCAAGTTTCTCGTAAGGATTCCCGTCGATCGCGTTCAAGAAATAAGTGTTCAAAAAGATGATGATGTTATTCAAAATGGATTGATTTATGATCGAACGATCGGCGCGTCGGCTTCGTCGAAGGTCGTCGAATTTGAGCGAACGGAGGCGGCGCGTTGCGAGGACGAGTCGTCCGTCGTGGAGGGGGTTGTTGCGGCGGGGGACGAGTCATTGTTCGTCGGAGGAACGGCGGCTTCGATCGATTCGGTTTAGAATTCGGAAGAATCCCGATAAAGTGGTAAGAGGAATATTCTTGTATGAATAACATATTGAGCGAAGTCGAGGCCGAACGGTCGACCGAGGCGGGTTCCCGGGGTCGAATTTTGATCGTCGACGACGAGCAATTGATCGCCTCGACGTTGCACGAGTTTTTGGTCGACGAGGGGTTCGACGCGGCGATCGCGGGAGACGCGCGATCGGCGCTGGAGATCGCGGCCAAGTTCGAGCCCGATCTCGTGTTGTGCGACGTTCAGCTTCCCGGTATCGACGGCTTGGAGCTTCTTGATCGTTTATTGCCCGCGCGGCCTGATACGCTTGTTTTAATGATCACAGCTTATGCGACGGTGGAAAACGCGGTCGCGGCTTTTCAGCGGGGAGCGCAAGATTATTTGATGAAGCCGGTGATCTTCGACGAGCTGCTCGCCAAGATCGATCGGTTGCTCGGCATGCGAAGATTGATGCGCGAGAATCAGGCGTTGCGTAGGCAAACGCATATGGCGGTCGGTCCCGCGACTCTCGTCGGCGGAAGCCCGGCGATGGCGAGCATCAAGTCGTTGATCGCCAAAGTGGGGCCTACGCGTAGTAATGTATTGATTACTGGTGAATCGGGAACCGGGAAGGAGCTGGTTGCGCGGGCCTTGCATGCGCTTTGTCCCGAGCCCGAATCGCCTTTTTTGGCGATCAATTGCGCCGCGATCCCCAATGATTTGCTTGAAAATCAATTATTCGGACATGTTCGCGGCGCGTTCACGGGCGCAGACCGCGATCATGTGGGACTGTTCGTCGCCGCGGGGCGCGGGACGGTGTTTTTGGACGAGATCGGCGAGCTTCCCCTCGCGACCCAGGCCAAGCTCTTACGCGCGATCGAGATGAAAGAAGTTCTTCCCGTCGGCGCCGTACGGACGATTCCGATCAAAGCTCGGATCGTCGCGGCGACGAACAGGGATCTCGCCGCGGCGGTCGCTGTCGATCGGTATCGCGCCGATTTGTATTATCGGCTCAACGTCGTGACGATCGAGCTTCCTCCGCTCCGCGATCGTGTCGAGGATATCCCCGAACTGGTGGAAGTGTTGCTCAATCGCCATGTGCGCGAGCTCGGCAAGCGTGTGACGGGGGTCGATAACGCGACGATCCGGATGTTGATGAACGCTCCGTGGAAAGGGAATGTGCGCGAGCTCGATAACGCGCTCGAACGCGCCGTGATCCTCGCCGAGGGGCCGATCCTCACTCCGCTCGATTTTCCCGCGCTCGAGCGAATCGACCTCGACGGCGGCGAATCCGACCGCGACGATCTGCGATCGGCGATGCGGCTGCACGAGCTTCGTCACATTCGACGCGTTCTCGCCGATTGCGGCGACGACAAGCGTGATGCGGCGCGACGACTCGGCCTCGGATTGTCGTCGCTTTATCGCAAGCTCGAAGAATTAAATATAAAAATATGATTAATGTGTTATTTCGGCGGTTCCGTTGCGATCGATATTCGGCCCGTCGATCTCCTCGCGTTGTGAGCGCGATCAGTCGGCATATGAGCCTTTAGCGTCCGATTTTCCTAACGCGGCTGAGCCGCAATCATACCAACCCGACGCGCGAGCGAAGGGCATCTGATAATATCGTTAAAAATTTCGATTGATCATTTGATCGGACCCTCGCTTGCGCGTCGGGTTAGTATAAGATATACTTCCTGTCGCTCAAAAGATGCGCGCACGGCGCGCAGAAGATACGGATGAAGACTCTACGAACCCGATGCGGAAGCATTTTGGAGCTGTGCATTTCCGATTTCAACCTCACAGAGACGACATATGCGAAAAAATTTGTAATACCAGCCCGAAGCGCGAGCGAGTGCATGATTTCTGCGGTATTACCAGCCCGAAGCGCGAGCGAGTGCGTTCATCGTCGACTTGGGAAAAAAACCGATTCAATCGCTTGCGCTCGGC
>JAKBCQ010000222.1 GCA_021807585.1 Planctomycetota bacterium
TCTGACGCTCAAGCCGATCGACGATTGAAGCGAGCTTGGAACGGCACGATTGGAGCGATCTCATCACGAACGTGCGGGCGGAATCCCGCGATCGATTGAGTTTGGAGCGAGCGTGGCGACGTCTGGAACGAGATTGGAACGGTTCGTCCGCGTTGCCAAACGGGCTTGGTATCGCTTAGTGTGGGAACGATGTGGGGGCTCGCCGAAGAGGCGAACGCCCGGTCGTCACGTTGAAACCCGGCGGATATTCGCCTTATGCACCGTATTTTTCTTGGCCTGGTGATCACCGACGGCGTGCTGTTGGCCGCGACGTACGGCTTCGGTCTCGCGGCGCCCCCGCCGCCGCGCGGAGCGGGCGCGTATCTGCACGGCATTCACTGGCTGCTCGGCATGTTCACCGTCTTATTGACGATGATGGTTCATTCGATCGCATATACCTATTTTTTAGGTACTGGGAAGTGGATCAGAGAGGTGGCGCGGGTGTATCGTCTTCCCGATTGGGTGGAGGCGCGCGCCAAGAAGAACAAACGGCGGGCGTTCCCGTTCGAGTTTTGGAGCATGATGTTCATCGGCGGGACGGCGTGGCTGGGAGCGGGGACCGACGCGCTCGGCTGGTCCCCGTCGTGGCACCTGGCGGCGGCTTCGCTCACGATCGCGTTTAATATCGGAGCGTTCTGGGCCGAGTATATGATGATCACGGCGCAGGCCAAGCTGATTCTTGAGGTCAAGAACCTCGCCGACGGGCTGAGGCTCGCCGCGTTCGCCGCGGCCGACGCCGCGCCGTCGTCCACGCAAGCTGTAGGCGTCGATCGCGCCGTCGATCCCTCCGCGATCGTCGACGCCGCCGCCGGGTTATCTTGAAAATCGATTTATTCTTTAATTTTTAGAAAGGGAGCGTCCCGCCGATGTCTCCTCAGGCGATCGTCGTGTTGATCGTGCTCGTCGATCTGCTCGGGTTCTCGATCGTGATGCCGCTGTTGCCCCGATTCGCGTCGCAGTACGGGTTCAACGCGATCCAGATCGGGCTCCTGCTCGCGGCGTATCCGCTTTTGCAGCTTGTCGCGGGGCCGATTCTCGGTCGCTTGAGCGATCGTTACGGAAGACGACCGATCCTCATCCTGAGCCAGGCGGGGACCGCGATCTCGTTTATTATTCTGGGATTATCACATAATTATACCGTGATGTTGCTGGCGCGAATGCTCGACGGAGCGTCGGGGGGGAACATTTTGGTGGCGCAGGCTTATATGGCCGACGTGACCAAACCCGAGCATCGAGCCCGCGGTATGGGGCTGATCGGCGCGGCGTTCGGCGTCGGCTTCGTGCTCGGCCCTTTGACGGGGGGGATTTTGCTTTCTCCGTCGATCCCGATCGCCGAATCGTGGCGGTCGAGCGTGCCGTTTCTGGCGGCCGCGGGGTTCTCGACGATCGCCTGGCTGCTCGTTCTGTTCAAACTCCCCGAGTCGGCGCCGATCGGGTCCGACCCGCGCAAACGCGCTCGCGTGATCACGTTTGAAGGTCTTGTAAGAACGATCCGCAAGCCGAAGATCGCGGCGCTCGTCGCGGTCTCGGCGCTCGTCGTCACGGCGTTCTCGGCGCTCGAGGGAACGTTCAGCCTGTTTCTCAAAGATCGGATGGGGTGGAATGCGAGCAAGGCGGCGTATATGTTCGCCTATTTGGGATTTTTGACCGCTCTTGTTCAGGGGGGATTGATTCGACCCCTCGTCAAGCGATTCGGCGAGCGCTCGCTCGTGATCTTCGGCCTCGCGACGGTCGCCGCGGGGTTCGCCTCGATCGCGCTCGCGCCGAATCCCGCGGCGCTTTACGCCGCGGTCGCGATCGTCGCGCTCGGGCAGGGGCTCGCGAGCCCGTCGGTCCAGGGGCTGATATCGAGGCTCACCGCGGACGACGAACAAGGATCGATCTTCGGCGTGATCACCTCGGCGTCGACCCTTGCTCGTATGATCAATTACGTGTTCGCGAACTTCTTGCTCGATCGTCGCGGCGCTTCGGCGCCGTTTTTTGAGGCTTCGCTTTTGGCGATTGCGGGCCTTTGCGTCGCGGTCGCGACGGTCGTCCCGCGGCGATCGGGCGCCGCGCGATCCGCCCCGACGTCCTCGGCGGTCGCTTCAGCGGATTTCGACGCGTCGACCCGAAGCTGAATTCATAAACCGAAGCCGAAGCGTCTCGGTCGCTCCGTCCCAATCGTAAGCCGAAGCCTCGAGGGCTTTCCCGTCGATCCGAACTTCGGCCGGCTTCGCCTTGAGGAAAATCCGCAACACGGCTTCGACCTCGCTCGGCCCCTCGGCGTAAAAAGTGAAAGCGCCTTCAGCCGTCGCTTTCGCGTCGAGCGTTTTGCATGAAGATGCGATTACGCGAGGATCTTTTTTGGGAAGACGATCGAGGTCGATCAAAAACCTGCGACTTCCGGGACCGAACGAAACCGAATCGACGATCGGCAGGCTCGCGGCGAAAAGATCGACGAAACGCCCCTTAATCGTTTTGACGGGCGCATCGATCGATTCATCGAGCCCCGCTCCGATCACGTACGGACCCCTTCGCAGCACGAGCGCGTTCGTCTCTCGATATTCGAGCCCCGCCGTTGCGCACGCGTTGCGCACCAGATCGACGATCGCGTCGGCGCCTTGGGGTCGATACGTCGTCGCGGCGGGGCTCTCTTTCTTATAAATAAGAGCGCCTTTGCCGATCTTATACGTCCCCTCGGGAGCGTTTTTATCCAATCCGAGCTTTTCAAACAAATGTTCACGCGGGTACTTATAATTCATCCCTTTTTGGCGATCGTTCCACCATTCCGAAACGCCGTGGTAGGGGTCTTTATCGTCGTCGACGAAGACGAGCACGGTTCCTTCGCGAACGCGCGCCGCGAGCGCCTCGTGAACCTCGGGGGAGGGGGGTTTCATCCCCTCGTATGTGGCCAAAAGAATTCGATTCGAATCCTGACGCCCCGCGTGCGGCAGGTTTTCCAACTGAACGGGTTCGACCGGAATTCCGCGTTTGAACAGCGGCAGCGCGAGCCCGTAAAACGAACCGAGATGTTCATCGGAGGGGGTCGGATCGCCGCGTTGGAACATCATCGTATCGGAGACGATCACTCCGATTCCGCGCGTTCCGCAATCCCATGAGATCTCTTTTTGATTCATATCGTTTAAAGCCGTGATCACGGTCATCAGTTCGGAACCGTAGGCGCGCGGCATCGGCTCGCGTTCAACCCTTTCTCCGGGTTTGCGGTTCGCCTTATCGATCTTGGGATATCGCCCGTGGAAGATCCGTTCGGGCCAGGGCATCACCTCGAATCGCCAAACCTGGGGCCAAAGGAGCGAGGCGGTGAGCGTGCTTTCCCAGTTCACTCGATAATCCTCCCACGAATGATCGGGATTGTCCTCGATCGGGTCGTTGAGGAACCAAACCGTCCCGCCGCTCGCCTGCACCACGTTCATCATCGCCCCGTATTCGAAGAACGCGGTTTCGAACGTGCGCTCTTTGATCGCTCCGCGATAAACGTTCGGAGTCCGCGCCGTCCCCGTCCAAACCTGCGCGATGAAGCCGTCGGCGCCCACCCGAATCAAACTCGATTCGGGACTGACGATCTTCCACGACGCGTAATTGATCAAGCTATGCGTAGGAACATAACATTTGATATGCTTGCCTGTTTTGGCGTTCTCGGCCTTCACAAAATCGAACACCTGCTTAAGCGCGCGTCGATATAAATAATATTTCAATTTAGACGCGCGGTATTGCGCGTCGGGCGAGGAATGCGGGGGGATCCAATCTTCGCGATAATACGCTTTCCATTCGCGTTTAAACCCTTCGCTGTAACCCGCGCGCACCCAGAATTCGGGTTCTTCAAGGTGGATCGCGTCGGCGCCCGCGTCGATCGCCTGTTTCACCCCTTTGCAAAGGAATTCGCCGAAGCGTTCTCCCGGAGACATATAATAAACGTCTCCTCCGTGCGAGATCGTTTTGCCGTCGCGTTCTTTTTGCGCCTCGTCGACGTGATTGATTCCGTCGAATCGGCCGTAAAGATAATCTTGATAAACGCCCCAAGAAACGCCCGTCATGAAATGCGTGATGTAACCCTGATCTTTCCACTGTTTGATCCGCGCCGGGAGGTTGCGATTGATGCCGTAGCAGATCGCGACGTCGGATCTCGATTGCATCCAGGGCGCCCAGTTCGCATGCGTTTGAAAGCACGTCCGTTCGAGAGAAGAGCCGGGATCCGCGGGACGAGGATTCGACGACGCCGGCTCGTCCGCCGCGTGCGCGATCGTCGAGGCGATCAATACCGCCCCGAAACCGAAAAGCCGGGAACGGAAATTCGTCATCGCGCCGGCGATTAAAATCATCTGTATCATATCAATCATCCGAAAAACAGGTTGGATCGCGAGAGAAAACTTTGCCGCGATTCGGTTCTTCTTTCACGCGGCGTAGCCGCGAACAGATCAACCCGACGCGCAAGCGAGGGTCTTATGATAATAACATAAAAACATACGTTTGATCATTTAATCGGACTCTCACTTGCGCGTTTTGGTGTTGCGATTCCGGGGTTTGCTTGCGGATTTTTGCTTCGGCTTGATCGACGCGCCCAGTCACGAGTTCTCGATCATTGATCTCTCATGAGACGAGGCGTGAGCCTCCAGAATCATGGTCGCCAATTTGGCTCGCGATCTCAAGAGGCGGTTCGCGCCAAGCGGGCCGGCGTGGGACGTCGTCCGTCGGGATCATCGACACGCGACGGGTATCGATGCGGAGGCCTTGCTCACCTGAAAAATGCCGACTACTATCAATGAGATCGTGATTTTTGTCTCGTGCTCGAATCATGGATTCATCGTCGAGGAGTCGATCATGCGAGTCACCGTAGTGGATCGTCGAGCGATCTCGATTGTCTTCGTCGTGTGTCTGGTTTGCCAATTGACGATCGTGTCGTCTTCGCGGCGGTGTTGGGGCCGGCAAGCCGACAACGGCTGGATTGGCAAACGCGTCGTGCCGAAAATACCGAATTTTCGCTTGGCCTTCGCCGGTAAATACGTCGAATCGAGCGACGACCATCAAGTCTATAAAGTCCAGGGTGTTAAGGACGAATGGCTCGAGCTCGTCTCCAGCGACGCCCTCGGATGGTGCAGAGCTTCGGACGTCGTCGACGTCGAACACGCGCTCGCATTCTTCAGCGACGCGATTCGCGCCAATCCCAAAGATCCCAATCCCTACCTGTTGCGGGCTAACGTTTACCGAGACGTTCAAAATAACCTGGATTTCGCGCTCGCGGATTATAACGAGGCGATTCGGATCGCTCCCGATCGACCCCTTGCGATCAACGGCCGAGGAATCGTCTGGATGATGAAGCAGGATTACCACAAAGCGATCACCGACTTCGGCGACGCGATTCGAATCGCCCCCGCGGACGCCCACTTTTACAGTAATCGCGGGTTGGCGTATCGCGACAAAGGAGAGATCGACAATGCGATCGAAGATTTCAATAAAGCGATTCATCTTGATTCAAAGAATGTCTCTATTTATTTAAGACGCGCCTTCGCCAAGACGTCCCAGCACGATTACGACGGGGCGATCGCCGACTACAGCGAGATGATCCGACTGAAACCGACGAATTCGGCGTTTTCGTGTCGAGGAAAATTGAAGATGCTCAAGAAGGAATACGTGAAGGCGATCGCCG
>JAKBCQ010000223.1 GCA_021807585.1 Planctomycetota bacterium
GTCGATAACGAGCCCCCTCGCGGGCTCGCCTCGACGACGACGACGCCGAGCGATATTCCCGAGATCAGCCGATTGCGCTGGGGGAACAAACCCGCACGCGGTTCTTGATCAAGTCTTGATTCGCTGATTAATGCACCCGATGCCGTAATTTCGACGGCGAGGCCCTCGTTTTCGGGTGGGTAGATCGATTCCAGGCCGTTGGCGAGAACGGCGATCGTGCGTCCGCCGGCCTTGAGCGCGCCGCGGTGAGCCGCGGTGTCGATGCCGCGAGCCAAGCCCGAAACGACGGTAAAACCGACCCGAGCGAGCGAGGCGCCCAAACGTTCGGCGACTCGGACGCCATAAGGAGTTGAGCGCCGCGACCCGACAATCGCGATCGAAAGCGAATCAGCCGGGGTGAGCGATCCTTTCATATAAAAGACCGGCGGAGGGTCGGGAATTTCGGCGAGGAGCTTGGGATAAGCGTCGCTTCCTTGAAAGATCGGCTGAACGCCGAGCCGCGAACAGTGAGCAATCGCCTCATCAACCTCGGCGGGGGACGAAGCGACGATCCGTTCGGCGGTTTTCGAGCCGATTCCGTCGACGCGTCTCAGTTCGTCGAGCGACGCCGTGAAGATGCGCGAAGGATCGCCGAATCGTTCCAAAAGCGAGTGCGCGGCGCGAGGCCCGACGCCGGGAATCAGGCTAAGTCTCAGCAGATTCCGCGCGTCGGGATCAAGAGTTAAAGTGGATAACGATTGTTCGCCTATGTTGGTAATAATTGTTAACCTATAATCAAGCCGGCGTTCGATAACCGAGCGATCACTCTTCGGGTTTTCCGCGTGTCGCCGCGACGGGCGCGAGGAGATTATCGAGCGGCGCGTAATCGTCGGTGAGGATGATGCCGCGGGATCGAACGGTAAGCTCCTTCATGTGTTTATCACTATAGGGTTGGGTTTCGGTTTTGGTTTTGACCGGGCCGTCGCCGGGTTCGACGGGAAAGGCGATCGAGTAAAGCGCGGGATCGCCGGGACGCGCGCCGAGATCGTTGAGATCGAGCGGTTTTTTACACGCCGCGACGACGAACGTTTCGCGAATGCCCAGGCCCGGCCGCGAGTTCGTGCCGAAGACGTAGATGTGCGGGAACGTCAGTTTGGCGGTTTCAACCCAGGATCCCAGAAACCCGCCGAGCGACCGGGCGCGTTCGAGCGCCTGCTCGTTGGATTTGGCGTGCAAACGCACCTTGCGATTGTTCTTTTTATCGCCGTCTTCGTTTTTCAAATCGGCCTCGGCCTGAGCGTCCGATTCATAAACATCAATAATGTTAATCATGTAGATGCCGTCGTCGTCGAGCATCTCGGCGATCTTGCGGTTGAATTCGAGAGTGGTGAGATGCCAGGGAACCGAGAAATCGTTGAAAGCGTCTCCGTAAATAACGTTGAACTTTTTCTTCTTATAATTGTTTTCAACGAACCGCCGCGCGTCCCCCCACGTCGTTTGAATCGGCGTATCGCGGGGAAGGCCGATCGCCAGGTGATTCGTCTCGGTGACCGAGCGATCGATCTCGGCGACCTCGGCCGACGCGTGCGGGTATTCGTTCAAAATGTAACGCGGGAACGTGTACGATCCCCCGCCCAAAAAGAGCGTTTTCAGCGGGAAATTCGTGATCGACGCGGCCTCTTTTCCGGTCCGTTCGGCGATCGAACGACGCGTTACCAAGGCGTAAATATGCTCATAATCATAATCAAGCCGCTCGGGATGATCAAGAATGCAATAGCCGTGAATCAAACTATCAAGCACAAGAACGCGCTTTTGTAAACCAAGAGGATCATACTCGTTTTCTACCTTGATGTAATAATATTTGCTTTCTTTGGCATAGGCGACCGCTCCATCTTTTTTGGCGTCGACTTCGCCGTGATTTTCTCGAATGCCCCAGGCGCGCCCCTGTTTTTCGAACCAAACTCCGGGTGCGAACGCGATGATGCACAAACCGAGCGGGATTCCCGCCCACGCCGCGTGCCACGCCGTCCCCAAAAAGGTGGCGGCGAGCGCCATCGTCGCCGCGATCGTGAGCATCAAACCCTTTGTGCCAAGGATCTCGATCAGGTAAAAACCCGTGAGGAACGTTCCCAAGATGCTTCCCACCATTCCCCACGCGTACACCTGACCGATCGCCGTTCCGGTGCGCTTCGATCGCCGTACGCGATCGACCGCGAGCTTGGCGACGACCGGGCTCACCGTCCCCATGCCCACCGCGGGCAAAAAGAACATGATCGAAACGACTAAAAGCACCCGTGAAGGCCACGCAAGCGATAACGGCCAAATGAGAGCCCACGATAATGCGGAATCACGCTCCCACGCGAGGTCGATCTTCCAATGATCCATCACCCATTTCGTAAGACTTTCGGGTAAATTCGGCGGCGTTTCCCAGATCAACACCCAAATCACCAATATCGAGGCGACCAAAAACAACCAGCTCGCCTGCTTCTCGCTCCGAATATGATCGGCGATCTTTCCGCCCAAGTAATTACCCAGGCTCAGCCCCCCCAGCAACACGCCGATCACGCTCGTCCAGCCGTAAATGCTCGACCCCAAATGGCGCGTCACCATGCGTCCGGCGCCCATCTCGAGCGCCATGAAACCCATGCTGGCCAGAAACGAAAGGACCGCCAGATCGGCCAATCGCGGCTTCATTCCGTGATCCCAATCGGGGGTGTTGAATTCATCGTCGGCCTTCGATCCCGCCGCTTGCTTGCCGTCGCTTTTGGCCGCGGTTTGATCGTCGGATGCTCCCAAGCGATCGGCGCCGTCGGCCGCGGGTATCCGCGCCGAAGCGATCAAACGAACGACGCCCCACACACCAAGCGCGATCACGAGCGCCTGACCGATCGTCGAGACGATGTTGACCGAGACCGAATCGAGCCGGATCGCAGGGAGCGAATGCCGGGCGCTCGTGAGCTCAAGAGTCGCTCCGATGAGCGTCGTTACGCACGCGGCGATCGCGAGCGACTTGCCGATCTTGCCCGAAAGGAGCGCGGTCGCAAGCGCGGCGAGCCACGCGGCGACATACATCACGATCAGCGTGTTCGTCGCCTGATAAATCAAAATGAAGCCCGCGAGGAACGTCCCCGTGATCGACCCGACCGCTCCCCAAAAGTAAACGTCGCCGATCGCGCTCCCCGATTTCCTCGCCTGCTCGACCGCCATCTTGGCGACCACGGGGCTAATCATCCCCAAGAAAGTTGTGGGGGCGAGAAAATCGAGCGTCACCACCAAAAGCGTGCGCAAATCCCAGGGCAAAGAATCAAGCCCCGGCAGCTTGCCGATATACGCGTTAACCCATAAGCATCCGATTGTAAGAGCCGAGCCGATCGCGTAAAGCGGGCCGAGCGCGCTTTTAGGACCGACGCGATCCCCCAATCGTCCTCCCAAAACGTTACCCAGGCAGATTCCCGCAAGCATCACGCCAATGACGCACGTCCAAACCGTCAGCGACGCGCCGACGTGTCGCGCGACGAGCCGGCTCGCGACAAGTTCGAGAACCATGATGCTCATGCTGCTGAAAAACGCGAGCGAATACGGGGCGAGTCGTTGAATAAGCCGGTTCATTACGGTGAGCTCTCCACAAAGCTGGTGTGACGATTCGACGGCGAGGCGAGTTGGCGAGACGACCCGCGGGCTCGGCGAAATCTCAAAATTATCGGATGTCCGCTCGACGAACAACCGGCTACTCCCCCGATCACCCGACCGACTCGATAAATTCTCGTTGAGGATCTTTCCACACACGAAGTTTCCTTCGGTCAACATCACCCTTCGATCGCATTTGACGTCCCTCCGCACGCGACCTAGCGTTCTTAAAGGAATCTTGATTCAACGCCGAATCGCCACAGTCGCGGCCGATCCGCGATTCGATCGTCTAAATCGATCAATGCGGATGATTCCACTCCTTGATGATCATCACATGCGGAGTTATTAAAAATGATTCAGATCATTTCTCGAATTAAACGCCGCGATTGGATCGTCGTCGGCCTGGGAATGATGATCACGGCCGCGACTCTCTTCTCGGGGTCGCTCGCCGCCGTTGGAATCCTGCTCCTCCTGGCGACTCCCGTTTTGGGCTTTTTGCTGGGAGGACGCGTCTCGGGACGCGGACCGATCGTCGCGTGCATCGTCCTGGCGCTCGGCGGAGCGCTGATGCGGTCCGAACCGTCGACGGGCGGATCAGCCGTCGCCGGTCAATTGCTTCTTTTAGCGGGGATGGCGACCGCGGCGCTCATCGGCGGGAGCTTTGCCGAAACAATGGCGCCCGCTTCGATCGACGCCGCTCCCGCCGGACGACGCTGGGTGACCGTCGTGATCGAAACCGAAACGCCTCCCGATATTTCGGGTAAACCCGTACGCCCGACCGTCGCCCCTCGCAGCGACCCCGAACGCCGCAGCCTGTTCCGTCGCGCCGGCGGTCGAATCAAACGATATCAGCAAATTGATTCAACACAACCCGAAAAAACGAACGCCGACGCCTGATCGGACCAAAAGCCGACGATCGATTCACCCGAGCCTGGAACGTTCGATCCACCGCGATTGAGCGCTTTCCGCTCAGGCCCGCGACGAAGTGCAAGGCGGTTTGACGCCCCGCGCTTCTCGCGGTTACGATCACGACGAAACGCGATCGACGCTCGGCGGAAAAACGAATCGATCGCGATCAAATGCTTTTCATCGGCCGCTCCAGGGAAGGAATCCATGTTTGTTCGCGTGAATATGTCGGATAATTATCGAACGTTATGGGAGCGACATTGGTGGTGGCGTTCGCGCGAGTTTTTGCTCCGAGGCGAGATCGAGCGAACGGCTCGCCAAGGGACGATCAAGCGGATCCTTGATGTCGGCTGCGGAGACGGGCTCTTTTTTGATTTCCTCGGCCGTTTCGGCGCGGTCGCGGGAATCGAGGCCGACGAGCGGAGGGTGAACGATCCTCTCAGGCGCGATCAAATTCGCGTGATGGCGATCGACCGAGAATTTCAGACCGAGGAACCGTACGACCTGATCGTCATGCTCGACGTTCTTGAACATATTGAAGACGACATTGGCGTTCTTAGCGCGCTCCGACGTTCGCTCACCCCCGGGGGACGCATTCTATTGACGGTTCCCGCGCTGCCGATCCTTTGGAGTCGCCACGACGAAGCCAACGGCCACTTCCGCCGTTACACCAAACCGACGCTTCGCGCGGCGCTGATTCGCGCCGGATTTCAAATCAAAAAAGTACAATACTTTTTCTTTTGGACGATCGCGCCGATGCTGCTGAGAAGGCTCGTCAGCCCTTCGGGCAAAGGCCGAGCCGCCGTCGAAGATTACGCCGTCGCCGTTCCTCCCGTTCCGATCAATCAGACGCTGAAAATGATTAGCAATTGTGAGCATGTGTTGGGGCGAATCCTGCCGACTCCGATCGGCGGATCGATCCTGGCGATCGCGGTCAATTCCGCGGATTCAGCCGATATCGGATCTTGAACGGCTTGACGCACTTGAAGAACTGCTCCCTGACAAGCACCCCTCCCCGGCCCTCCCCGCAAGCGGAGAGGGAGGAATATAATCAAGTGAGAATAATGATTGTTATCCTTCCCCCCGCTTGCGGGGCATTGGTATGGACACAATTCTGTGACTTGGTAACTTTCGTCAGAATGGATTTCATCTTGGCGGCTTGGATC
>JAKBCQ010000224.1 GCA_021807585.1 Planctomycetota bacterium
GGCCGCCGCAATCACGCCGACGCCGGTTTCACGCAGCATCGCGTTTGTTGAATCGTCATATGGCCAAGCGACGATCAACTCGGTGGGCTCGACGGGGGGATTCGGAAAAGCGTGACGACGCGGCGCAACTCCTCGTGTGATGTGGATATAAACAATCGCATCGGCGGCGCCGACCGCGGCGACGGTCCGATCCATTCGTTCGTAAAGTCGTTCCAGATCGCAACCGACGATCTCGATCTCGCGCAAACTCCGCGACAGCCGCGATCGGTGCTCGTCGAACAGACGATACCGACCTTCGCGGTAGAGGATCACCTCGTAGACTGCGTCGCCGAAAAGAAACCCGCGATCCCAGACCGAGATCTTGGCGTCTTCGATCGACGTCAACTCTCCGTTTAAGCACGCGATCGTCGCCATCAAACCGTCTCCAATCACCCCGCGAATTCGCGGCGATCACCCTGGACCGATCGCATCGCCAATCTGGATTGCGAAGCTCGATCTCAGCCGATCGGCGGCGGAATTGATCGTAACCGATCGGTCGACCTTGAGCAAAATGTTCATTCCATGCGTTTCGGCGCGGCAATTCGTTTGTTGATAATTTCAAAAAAGCATATAACAATTAACTCATTCTTTGAACAATCGTCCCAAGCCGACCGCGGCCACCGTGGCGAGGAGAGTCGTCGTGCTCGTCGTAGCCATCGCCGGCGCCGCGAGGATCGCCGAGAACGTCAGGGCGTTGGCGAATCGAGCGGGGATCAATCGCGATGCGGCTCGAACGACGACGAACGCGATCAAGGCGATCGTTAACAGCGAGGCGACGATGAACTTCAAGACCGCGGAGGGGAGAACGCGAACACGAGGCGGGACGAAACGGACGACGATCGGTTGATTCGAAGCGCCCGAACGAGTCTCGCCTTGAAAGCACCGCGGCGGTCCGGTCAAACGAAGGATTGGGATCGAAAACATCGGCGATTCTTCGCTGAATGCTCCCGCTTCCTCGTCGGTCGACGCGCGCGTCTTCGACGCAGCGGGTGATAATGTTGAGATATCAATTCCTTTTGCGGATAATTCCTCGGCCACTGTCCGTCGCGCGTCTTGGGGCCGATTCACGTCTCGGCTCGCCGATCCGGTCGCGAGCGACGATCGAACCGCGGACCGCATTTCGAGGTCGAGATCGGCGAGCGCCCCGGCGATCTCGGATCGCTCGCGAAGCGACCCTGGGTCCATCCGAGCGATTCTCCCGATCAATCTTCGCGCGGTCCCTTCCACACGAGACGTTGCGAGCGTGCCCGCCGAGATCGCTTCATACGACGGCGAGACGACACTGATCGACACGGTATCGGGAGCGTGCAATTCAATAATAGTAGGAACACGTGATTGATCGAGCGTCGGAAGCGGAAATGATGTCGTCGAATGGAGCGGAATCGTTCCGGTCCAAACGATCCGAACCTCGCGGGCGCCGGGTTCGACGAGGGGGATGAAAACGCGCCCCGATGCGTCCTTCGCCGCAGCGCCCCGCGTCTGATCGACCGAAGCCCAAACGATTTGGCATTGCGGAGGGGGATCAAGCGCAAGGAAGCCCGCGGGGCCCGGGTTGAGGTCGAATCGCGCCGATCCGGTGATCGATCCGTCGGCGGTGACGACGCCGACAATATCGGCGAATTCCACACGTGCGCGATCGTCGTCGGTCGCTCGGCTGTGCGCGATCTCGTCCGGAGGAACCTTGATCGAGAGGCTCCAATCGTCGCGTGTGGCCTCATAAGCCGTGACGGTCGTTGATTCGGGAAGATATTCGGGTTTGTCGTTCTCAGGAAAACGGCCGGCGTCGATCGGAGCAAGGCCGATCGCCTTGTCGTTCGTGATCTTCAGCCCCGAAAGGTCGGCGATCGCGACGATCGTCTCGGCGACTCCTCGGCCGAGCGGTATCAACTTGGGGACGGTCGTCGTTTCACCCGGTCGAAACGGGCGATCAGCCGATATAAATATGTCTTGTTCTCCCTCGACGGGACGCTCGGGACGGATCGTCCAGATCGTCGAATCGGCTTGATTTTCGGCGACAAGCGTGTGAGCGCACCCGGATAATTGGACCGTCGCCGATTTGGCCCAGTCACGCGGAAGGCGGAACCGAAGCGTTTCGATAGCCCCGGCCGAAACCTGATACCGCGCTCGCGTCTTCCACCGAACCGAATCGGGATGTATCGACAAAAAACTGAAGATCTGAACGCGCGATATTGGTTCGATCCGGCGGCGAATCACGCCGAGTTCGCGGGGATCGTCGATGCGATAAACCGAGCGGTAAAGCCGCGGATTCGGCGCGGGGTCGGCGATCTCGGGGGGGCTCGGATCGAGCTTGAACGGGACGGGGGATTCGATCGTCAACACCCCCGGCAGGTCGCGCGCGCCGATCCAAATCGGCCGAAAGACCCGAGTTTCCACGGGTATTGATTCGCCGGCGAGGGGGTCCACATCGTCCGAAAGCCGGCCGATCAGCGTCGTTTCTTGCCGCGGCGCAATCGACCCGTCGAAGCGGAGTTGCAGGCGATCGGCCGACTCCCTCGACCAATCCACAAGTTCCCGCGCTTGAACTCGTTCGATATGAAAGAGAGGATCGATCATAATCTCGGCGTCGAACGAACGCCCGCCGTCGTTTTCGACGATCGTCTTCGCCTCGACATCGACTCGTCCCGCGCCGAGTCGAAGCGTGACGTCGGTGCGCGTCGCGCGGCCCGGCGGGATCGGTCCCGCGGCGATCTCGGGAGTCGGCGCCGAATCGAATCGACTCGAGCCCGCGAGCGTCAGATCATCGGGGAGAACGCCCCATTGATTAACGAACGCCTCATCGTGGATCGGTTCGGTTCCGGCGATCGGTTCCAGCCGCCCCGTCCAATCGCCGGGTCTGCGGAACGCGATCACTCCCGTGAATCGCGCGATGTCGACCGGCTCGACGAGCGGGGCGCGACGCATCCTCGGCGGACGCGACGCGTCGGCGGCCGTCGAATCGACCGAACGCCACAAATCGAGTTCGATCGTTAACGGTGTCGCGTGATCACTCGTAGGTTCAACTCGAGCGATCCACTCGGGGGCCGGCGCCGATCCCCCTCGCGCCGAGTCGATCAGTCCGGGTACGACCGCCGATCGGACGATGAACCCGGGTTCTAGTCGAACCCTCACGATCGAAAGCTCCGCGGCGTCGCGATACGTCAGTCGAGCCCGAATCCGATCTCCAGCGGGCTCGGCGTCCCAAAGAATCAATCCTTCCACACCTCGATCATGCTTCTGGACTCGGCGTGTCTTCTCGCCGCCGACGACTTCCCATTTCGTTTCGACGACGCTCAGCGGGCCGAGATCGCCTTGAATTCCCGGAGGATCGCCGGGGACAGGGTCGATCGCTCCCGTCGCCGCGGGAGGCTTAATCAATCGCCAATGCGAATCTTCAGCGATCACGAAGCGCGATTGAGGAATCGGATTGATCGGAGTTCGGATTGAGACGCCTCGATCGCGAGGATCGGTTGGACGCTCGGCGTCGACGGTTCGCGTCAGTTCCAGCTCGTGCCGACCCAGGCCCCTCACGACGACGCGACCCGTCGTCCCCCCCGCGTCGATTTGAATCGGCTCGGGACGACCGTCGACCCGCGCCGAAAGTTCGCGCGCCGTCCCGATCGGAAAAGGCCACGCACTCCCCTCCGAGGTTTCGCTCCATAACTCAATCCTCGAGATAACCGTGCACGCAAGATCGTCGGATCGGCCCCCCGACCCCGAGCGACGAATCTCGTGATCGGCCGAAGTCGCGACGAGCGGGTCCGGCAAAGGCTCGATCGGCGCAACCGACAGCGACCGAAGACGCTCATAATCTTTTAATGATATAATTACGCGATCAGGTGCGTGCGCGGGATCGGGTTCTCCCTGATACGGTTCGACGACGAGGACCGGCGGTTCAGGGGGGCGTCGGGGCGACGCCTCGTCGGTTCGCGCGCGGGGCGAGGGAGCGAACAAGATCGATGCGATCGCGAGGATCAAACCGAACCGTTGCGATCCGATCGACGACCGTCGTGATCGCGACTCGCCGCGCTGCTTTATCACCCGTGCATTCGTGATCTTGCGCGATCGCACGCCGAAGGTCGATCCCAGGCGATATCCCGCCGCGGCGATCGCCCCCGCGATGATTCCCCGAGCACCGATTTGTGCAACCGTGGAATTGATGAACCCAAGCCAAAACGCGATCAGAACCAGAATCGTCGCGCCACACGCGAAGGTCGCGGAAGAAACGTTACGACCGAAGATCGAAAACGCGACCACAGCAAGCGCGATCGAAACGACGATCGCCGTCGCGCGCGTTTCGTCGACGACCTTCAAGCGAATTCCGGTCCAAACAGGAGCGCCGATTCCAGGGATCGAATGATTAGATATTGTGTAAACTTTAGATTCGCTTACATCGTTCGCGGTGCTCGCGTCGTCGTGCGAAGCGAGTTCTCGTCCCGAGGCGGCGGGGGTCGGTTCGATGAACCAGCGAGCCAGGCTCTGATAGCGATCGAGCGAATCTCCCCCCCAGCCGACCGCGTCGACGACGCGACGACGCCCTCCCGCGAGGTCGATCTCGTGAGCGGATCGTTTCGACGTGACGAGGATCGCTCCCGGAATTGGAATCGCCTTCATCCTTGACGCGGCGAGAATCGCATTCGCCGCTCCCTTCGCCCCTCCCTCGACGACCGATCGAGGATAACCGCTCGGCGGCGAGATCGGCGAGCGCGGCCCAAAACCGAGGTCGGCGAGCGCCTCGCGATCGACGACGATCGGCGCCGATCCTTCATCCCATTTCTTAAGCATATCTCCCAATAAAACACGGCTCGAAGCGTTGAAAAGCGCGGTCGTGAGCCGATCGATCTCGCTCGTATCGGATAAGTTCGATTTCTCGTCGCGCCCCGTCGCTCCGGCGAACCCCCCCCGGACGGTTTCGAGCGGTTCTCGGGATCGTTCGATCGCGATCGAATCGCCGACCGCTTCGATCCGTTTATTCCTAGACGTGATCACGCGTGTTGTCGTTGATATTACAGGATACGAAGATCGAGGAACGTCGATTGTTTCAAGCGATTCCACGGCGAATAACGGGCGGTTCGCCGCTGACGACGCGGCGCGATAATCGATCGTCAGTTCACGGCGGTTTCGGTTGAGCGCCGATCGGCCGAGATTGAAGAAAAATCCACGCCCCGAAACGAGAGGAACAATCGGCGCTCCGTCGAGAGTCGCCGCGGTCGGAGTCGATCCCTCGGGAAGCTCGACGCGAAGCGGCGCGGCGTCGGCTTCGAGCACGCTCAATGTTAGTCGCCGCGACGGCGAATCGATCGGGCTCGTCCAGGTCGTCGACTCGGCGCGATCAATTAATCCTGATGTGAGAATTTCTTGTAGCGACTCGGTTTTAATTTCAAGCCGCGGAATACGGCGATCTTGTTCGAAGGCGAACGCGCGACGGCGGCGCCTCGGCGGCGCCGCGTCGAGAAGCGACGCGAACTCGCGGGCGCCGATCGCGAACGATTCGATCAACCGATCGGCCGATCCCCACGCGAGTTCGGGATCGAGCCTCGTCAAACCGTCTCCTCGCGCCGAAGCTCGAATCGAACCATCAATCTCAATAAGAACAAGCCCCGATACGTTGAACCGTTCGATCGGCGTCAC
>JAKBCQ010000225.1 GCA_021807585.1 Planctomycetota bacterium
AAATTCAATTAAACGGAAAAAATCGTCGCTCAATGTTTTGTATCACGCGGTGATGACGAATCCCGATCGGGCCGAGGAAACGCTCGCGAAGGTCGACGATTCGGTCGTTCGCGATCAAATCTCGCGAAGGTTCGCGGCGCGTCGGGCGGGGGATCGTCCCGACGTTTGTGAACGTCTTGCCGTGGGGATCGATCATCCGACGCAGCGTGCGATCGCGCGAGTCTTTCTCGCTCGAGGTTTGTCGAAAACGGACCCGAAGGCCGCCGCGAAATCGTTTTCGGCGGCGGTTCGCGATATCGATATGGGAATAAAGAATATGCGATACATCAATACCGATTGCGCGATGATATTGCCCTCCGTCGAGGAGTTCGATCCCGCTTATGTACCCGAGATTTTTTGGCGGTCCGTCGCGGTCCGCAAACCGGACTACGATCCGCGTGATCTATTGAATGATCCAGGTGTTTTTAAGCCGTTATTATTAGCGCGATACGATCGCGATGTCGCGCGCGAGTTGCTCGATCGTTACGCGTTACGATCGGGGGCGAATTCGAGTGAGGAATTGAGTATTCCGTATTATAAGGCCGAGGCGATGGTTGATCCGCGTCGTGCGGTCGAGTTGATCGAGGCGTTGCCCGCGCCGCGATCGAGTTTGAATGATCTCGACGGGTCGAATTGGCTTCGGATTGTGATTTCCGAGCTCCTGGCGCGGAGCGATGAATCGGCGTGGCGAACGATTTGGGCGCGAAGTTCGGGAATGGGAGACGAGCGCCGGCGGGACGTGCCGTAATAATATGCAACTGAGGGATGTTCAGTTATTCATCCCGTACCGTCTGATTAGAGACGCCAATTCACGACCGTTAATCAGCGCGACGGAATCTTTACTTTGGCTCAAAGGATCGGTGGACGACGAATACGGCGGCGTTCGACGCGATGCGAATCGGATATATTGTTATAAACAGATATATTTGCATGATAATATTTATGTGGTCTGGCCGCAGGGTCGTCGTCTCCCGCGGATTGTCCGGCGACGTGATCGGGGCTAGGATAAACTTTCGAGGAACGAGGTTTACCTTCTCCAACCGACGATTCCACAAGGAGGCTTGAAATGGCGACCGCGACCAAACCGCGACGCGCGACCCCGAAAACGCATCAAACCCAAATGCTGATCGACGGTAAGTGGCGTTCGAGCGCGAGCGGCAAAACGTTCGCGACGATCAATCCAGCGACCGAGGAAGTTATCGCCGAGGTCGCCGAGGGGGACGCCGCCGATATCGACGCCGCGGTCAAGGCGGCGCGGAAGGCGTTCGATTCCGGACCGTGGCGCAAAACCGACGCTCGCGATCGAGGTCGGCTCATGAATAAATTCGCCGATCTGATCGAGAGCCATATCGACGAACTCGCCGAACTCGAAACGCTTGACAACGGTAAACCCCTCCGCGAAAGCCGCAACGCCGACCTTCCGCTCGTGATCGATTGCTTCCGTTATTTCGCGGGCTGGGCGGATAAAATCCACGGCCAGACGATCCCGATTCGGGGCGATTATTTCTGCTACACCAAGCTCGAACCCGTCGGCGTCGCTGGGCAGATCATTCCCTGGAATTTCCCGATGCTGATGGTCGCGTGGAAGTGGGCGCCGGCGCTCGCCGCGGGTTGCACGGTCGTGCTTAAACCCGCCGAACAAACGCCCCTCTCGGCGCTTCGGCTCGGCGAATTGGCTCTCGAGGCGGGTTATCCCGCTGGGGTCGTCAACATCGTTCCCGGTTATGGAGAAACCGCGGGCGCGGCGCTCGTCAATCATCCCGGGGTTGATAAAATCGCTTTCACGGGCGAGGGTCGGACAGCCAAGATCATCATGCGGAACGCCGCAGAGACGCTCAAGCGGATCACGTTTGAGCTCGGCGGTAAGAGCCCGAACATCGTCTTCGCCGACGCCGATCTCGGCAAAGCGGTCGACGGCGCGGTGCTTGGGCTTTTCCTCAACCAGGGGCAATGCTGCTGCGCCGGCAGCCGTTTGTTCGTGCAGGAAAGCGCGCACGCCGAGTTCGTCGAACGTCTCGTCGACAAGGTGAAAAAGCGGAAAGTGGGCGATCCGTTCGACGCCGACACCGATCAGGGTCCTCAAGTCGATCAAGCTCAATTTGATAAAATCATGTCTTACATTGAGAAGGGTCGGAACGAGGGAGCGAAGTGTGTCGCGGGGGGATCGCGAGTGGGCGATCGCGGCTATTTCGTCGCTCCGACGGTTTTCGACGACGTGACCGACCGGATGGCGATCGCGCGCGACGAGATTTTCGGGCCGGTGCTTTCGGTGATCAAGTTTCGCGAGATCGACGAGGTCGTCGAACGCGCCAATGCGACCGATTACGGGCTCGCCGCGGCGGTTTGGACCCGCGATATCGGCAAGGCGCACGCGATCGCCGACCGGGTGCGAGCCGGAACGGTTTGGGTGAACTGTTACGACGTTTTCGACGCCGCGGCGCCGTTCGGCGGGTTCAAACAAAGCGGAATCGGCCGCGAACTCGGCCAAAAGGCCCTCGACGTGTACACCGAGAGCAAAACCGTCACCGTATCACTTGATTGAACATGAATTTACTGGAGCGCGGATCGGTTCCGCGCTCCCGATCTCTTCAAGCAAAACGTGTGCTTCGATTCGTTCTCCGCCGTTCGATTTCAATCCAGAATGAGGGTTTCGGCCTCATGCGCTTCGACCGACGAACGGCGACTACGTATCGATTTGTAACCGCATGTTTGATCGTTTTGGCGTTTTCTCGGTCGTCTGTCGGTCGCGCCGCGGGTGACGAAGATCGCGTCCGTTCGCGGTACGAGAAGATGGAATATCGGATTCCGATGCGCGACGGGGTCAAGCTGTTTACGATCGTTTACGCTCCCCGCGAGAGCTCGAAAATATACCCGATTCTGCTCGAACGAACGCCGTATGGAATCGGCCCCTACGGAGCGAACGCGTATCGCGAGACGCTCGGTCCGTCGCGATTGTTCGAGGAATCCGGGTATATCTTTGTATATCAAGATGTGCGCGGTTGTTATATGTCGGAGGGGTCGTTCGAGGACGTTCGTCCGTGTCTTTTGGATCGGCGCGACGCTCGGGCGATCGACGAATCGACCGACGCTTACGATACGATCGATTGGCTGATCAAAACTTTGCCGAACTCGAACGGCAAGGTCGGTCTTTGGGGGATCTCGTATCCCGCGTTTTACGCAGCCGCGGCGCTTGTCGACGCGCATCCCGCGATCTCGGCGGCTTCACCCCAGGCGCCCCTCGTCGACTGGTTCGTCGGCGACGACACGCATCACAACGGAGCGCTCTTTCTTCAACAAGAGTTCAATTTCGACGCGGTTTTCGGGATTCCACGGTCGGGTCCGACGACCGAATCGAACCCCGCGTTCCATCACGGGACCGACGACGCGTATCGGTTTTTTCTCGACCTCGGGCCGATCGCCCGCGCCGATGAATTATACTTTCATGGCAAACATAAATTTTGGAATGATGTGATGAATCATGGAAATTACGATTTATTTTGGAAACGGCGAAACCTCTTGCCGCATCTTGATCGCGTCAAAGCGCCCGTGTTGACCGTGGGGGGGTGGTTCGACGCCGAGGATTTGTACGGATCGTTGCATGTATTTCAGCGAATCGAGGAGACGAGCCCGGGGATTGAAAACGTGCTGGCGATGGGGCCCTGGGCGCACGGCGGCTGGAACGACTTCGACGGGGGGGCTTCGCTGGGGCCGATTACGTTCGGCTCGTCGACTTCGCGGTATTATCAAACCAAAATCGAGTTTCCTTTTTTTGAAAAACATTTAAAGAATCGAGGATCCTGGAATCCCGCCAAGGCGATCGTCTTCGAGACCGGACGTAACTCGTGGCGCGAACTTGACGCATGGCCGCCGCGGAACGCTCTGAGGCGTTCCATCTATCTGGGATCGGCGGGGACGGTCGGTTTCGACGAACCGCGCGATCGGGCGATCTCGTTCGACGAATTCGTGAGCGATCCAGCCGACCCGGTCCCTTATACCTCGATCATCTCGATCGATTATCCCGCGACTTTTATGATCGAGGATCAGCGATTCGTCGCGGGGCGAGCCGACGTCGTTTCTTATCGCTCGGCGAAGCTTGAAAACGATCTGACGATCGCCGGTCCAATCGAGGTCGACTTGTATGTTTCGACCTCGGGGACCGATTCGGACTGGGTGGTGAAGGTGATTGACGAATATCCCGTTCGAGTCGATCGAATCGCCGCGGCCAAAGCCCCACTCGACGATCTCCCGCACGATCAGCCGCGCGTCACACCCGGACGCGATCCCTCACGCCAAGCTCCTCTCGATCGTCTAGCGGGTTATCAACGCCTAGTTCGCGGCGATGTGATGCGGGGTAAATTTCGCGAGCGCCTGGAAAACCCCAAACTGTTCGAGCCGAACCGGCCGACTCGCGTTCGCTTTTCCCTCCAAGACGTTTATCATACGTTCTTGCGCGGGCATCGATTGATGATTCAGATCCAGGGAAGTTGGTTCCCGCTCGTCGACCGTAATCCGCAAACGTTTGTCGATATTTATCACGCTCGAGCCGGCGATTTTCAGAAAGCGACGCAACGCGTTTATCACGACCGCGAGCGGCCTTCTCGAATCGAAGTTCGAGTCGTTCCTAACTGATCTGGCGATATGCGTTTTCATTAGAAGACGTATTGGATCGGTGCTCGTCGCTGACGTGACCCGCGGCTTGCGGAAGGTCGATCCGCCGGCGAAGATGTTCGGTCGTGACTCGTTTCCATTCGGTTGGGATTAAGGAGAACGCGAGATGAAGATCGTTTTAACGGTATCGGCGCTTTGTTTTGTGGGAATCGCGGTTTTGGGGGCGATCGCTTCGACCCGCGGAGAGCACGGCGCCAAGCTGGCGCACATGGTGTTTTTCAAGCTCAAGGATCGGTCCGAGGAATCGCGCGATAAGTTTGTCGCTTCGTGTCTTAAATATTTATCGAATCACGAGGGGACTGCTTATTTTTCGGTGGGAACGCTCACTGACGAGACGATCGAGCCCGCGGTGAACGATCGTGATTATGACGTCGCTTTGCACGCGGTGTTCGAAAGCAAGGAAGCCGAGGGGAAATACCTCAAGAATCCGCGCCATTTGAAGTTCGTCGATGAAAACAAAGCGAACTTCGCCAAGGTTCGCGTGTTCGATTCTTACATCGTCGAAGCGGGTAAATGATCGTCAAGCCCTGACCGGCACGCGTCGAATGATCGTGATCGATCGGATCCGTCGGTGCGACGCATCGGGCGAATCCAACCGACGCGATCGCGCGGCGCGTGAACCGATTCGCGATCGCTCGTCGCCTCATTTCGGCGTTATCCGGATTTGTCAAATCGGGTTGATCGCTAAAAAAATGGAACCCGGAGATGCGCTTCGCGTCGCTCATTTTCGATATCGTAGAGGACATCGATGTTCGTCTTGGAACGGTGAATCTAGTTTGAGGGAAGCGAACGAGTGGGAGATAAATGTGACCGTCCGGTACGATGCCAAGGCGCGGTCGGCTTGCCTTTGAACTCACGAACTCCTATCATAATAGTCGTTCGTCCTCTCCATTTTCTGAGTCGCCCGTCATGATTTGCCACCATCTCTGCTCGGATGCTCATACATGAAA
>JAKBCQ010000226.1 GCA_021807585.1 Planctomycetota bacterium
GCTCACGCTTGCCGAAATTAAGTTGGGGAGTCTCGATCCGCGGCGTGATTTAACATATGTTAAAGATACAGTTGCGGGATTCGCCGCGATCGCGGCGTGCGATCGGGCGATCGGCAAGGCGGTGAATATCGGTCGAGGCGAGGATTTATCGATCGGCGAGTTGGTCGATCGGATCGGAGCGCGGTTGGGAAAACGGCTTATCGTGCACACCGATCGCGAGCGAATGCGCCCCGCGGCGAGCGAAGTCGGCCGCTTGGTCGCGGGAACCGACCTGGCTCGCACGCTTTGGGGTTGGAAAAGCGAATATACGCTTGATCAAGGGCTTGATGAAACAATCTCTTATGTTCAAACGCATTTGAACTTGTATCGAGTCGAATCGTATGCAACTTGATGAAGCGACAGTGCTTTGATAGGTCGGGACGAAAATCGCCCCGACCTCAAACGAGGTTTAACGCTTGATCGCGGCGTTGCTTCGCGCTCACGGACGGGGATCGGGGACGAGCGTGAACGGAGAGCCGATCGCCTCGTTCCACAGTTTCTTCTGGTCGTCGGTGAGGACCGCGAGACCTTTCTCCATCGTTTCCTTGCGGAGTTCGGTCATTTTCTTCATCGCGGCCTCGCGATCTCCCTGGCTGTTCTGGAAGATCTCGCGCATTTGCGTGAACGAATCTTCCTGGATCGTCTTGATCTTCGATTTTTGATCGTCCGAGAGTTTGAGCGAAGAGCCGATCGTCGGGTCGGCGAGCATCGCGTCGAGACCTCGGGTTTGAAGCTCGATCTGGGTGAACCGCTTGACCTGCTCGGACTTGAGAATCTCGGCGAGCGGTTTTTTCGATTCCTCGAGCATCGTTTGCATCAGCTCGCGCGACATCCGCATCCGATCTTGCGGTTCGGCGTCGCGCATCTTCTCGAAATCTGAACTGTGCTTTTCACGCATCTCGGCGAGCATCGCATCGACTTTGGCGACTTGCTCGTCACTCATTTTCAACTCGGAACGGACCGATTTATTGCTGAGGAGCATCACGCCCCGCATCATTCCGCCGCCTCGGCCTTGCGCGTACGCCGCCGATGAACCCGTCGCCACGATCGCCAACGCCAACACCCAACGCGATAAACGCGCCATGATCGCCTCCCGTTGCATGCACGATTGAACCACCCGAGCCCTCGGCGAGCGCACGATCCGACCGCTCGTGGGCGTCGAGTCCCACAACTTAATGCGATTTTTCCCTCCGACCGGTCTCAAAAAAATCGCGGTATGTCGAATCTCGCCGGGCGATCCCGCGATCGACCCGTGCGATCGCCACGCCGGCTCGACACATCCAATCTTCATCCGATCTTGATGACGGATTCATCTACTTTTGTACGCTAGACGTCGTGCGTTTCGTTCATTCCGCCGTGACGCGACTTACAAGACGAGACTTCATCATGAAATCAGAACGTATGCGATCGTTTGGAAGGCCGGGCTTCACCCTGATCGAGCTGTTGGTCGTGATCGCGATCATCGCGGTTCTGATCGCTCTTCTCCTGCCCGCGGTCCAGCAGGCGCGCGAGGCCGCTCGCCGCGCGCAGTGCGTCAACAACCTCAAGCAACTCGCGCTCGCGGTCAACAATTACGAATCCGCTAATCAATGCTACCCAGGCGGGTCGTACTCGCAGTTTTTACCCGTCGAAGCCTTCCCCGAAAATTTCAGTTGCTTCGTCCGCTTGCTCCCCTACCTCGACCAAAGCCCGATGTTCAACGCCGTCAATTTCTCGTTCACGTCGAGCAACGCCCAGAACATCACGATCTCCAACGTCGCGGTCAACACCCTGATCTGCCCCAGCGACATCAACAATGCGCCGCAGGTCATCAGCCCCAACACGCCGTCGTCGTCGTTTAACATCGTTTACCCGATTCCCCCGGGAAATTGGCTGCAAAAGTTCTCGAGCTACGCCGCAAACGCCGGAACATTCGATTTCGGCTACAATCTTTCTTACGGTGTCGCTCAGTTCCAGATGTATAACGGAACAATCTATAACGATAGCTCAATTACGGTCGCTTCGGTCAGCGACGGTACGAGCAACACCTTCCTCTTCGGCGAGCACGCGCACGGCGCCGACGCGCTCAACGACCCCTATTACTACAATTCCGACGGATCGTGGAACTCGGGCCGCTGGTACGACACCCTCTTCTCCACCTTCTACCCGATGAATCTCAATCGGGGCTCCAACGGAGCGTTTGGGTCAAATAATTATTACTTTATTACAAGTGCGCAAAGCTTTCATCCCGGAGGCGCGAATTTCGCCTTCTGCGACGGCTCGGTTCGTTTCCTCAAAAACTCGGTATCGTCGTGGCGATTCTCGCCGACGAATCAGGATTCGTACGGAATGTGGATGCCGTTCGGGATGACATACGCCAATTATATTTACACCATCAACATGGGATGTCAGCTCGGCGTTTATCAGGCGCTCTCGACCCGCTCGATGGGTGAAGTGATCGATATGTCCAGTTTCTGATCGCCGTCGCCGTCTTGATTCCAAACCCGATCGATCGATTCCCCCCTCGATCGATCCCAAAAAACAGGTGTGAGTTTACCAAATATGAATACTGTTGGAATTCGGTCCGTTTTGGTCGCGGCGTGCTTCGCCGGAATCGTCGGTTGCGGCGAGAATCTTCCGACGCCTCGGCCGGGGACTCCGGCGGGGCCTTCGCACAACGGATCGCTTTTGCCGATTCCGGGAGATCTCGGCTACGTCGAGATCGTCAACACGCCCCTTTCCACCAAGACGACCGAATCACAAATCGGCGTCTACTTTTACGAGAAGGACGCGAAGACTCCCGTTTCGTCTCCTCCGGGCGACGTCAAATTGACGTTGGAATTGCCCAAGGGGAATACCGAAGTCTTCCTCAAGCCCGATCCCAAAAATCCCGGCGGGTTTCAATCGGCGCGCGGCGATCACGGCCGCCGCGAACTGATCGGCAAGCTCGAATTCACCCTGAGCGGCAAGCCGATCGACTTGCCCATCATGACTCGTTGACACTCGTCTCGCAACGCGACCGATCGTCGAGCGGCGCATCGGCGATCGTCGTCTACGCTCGAATCGATTCGGTTCGGCGCGTCAATCGATCAAGTCAATCGATTAATTTCATCCGTTTCCGATCGGATCTTCACAACATGTACCCGAATCGCGGGTACAATTTGAATCGTTATCTTTGATAATAATCGGCTATGTTCAGTTTTTTATGGAGAGTTCACGATGTCTTTCCCCGAACGCGGTTCGCGTCGCGGCTTCACGCTGATTGAGCTGTTGGTGGTGATCGCGATCATCGCGGTGCTGATCGCTCTTCTGCTTCCGGCGGTCCAGCAGGCGCGCGAGGCCGCTCGCCGCGCGCAGTGCGTCAACAACCTCAAGCAGCTCGCGCTCGCGGTCAACAATTACGAATCGACCAATCAATGCTATCCCGGCGGATCGTACTCGAATTACGCCGTTCCCTATCACTTCGCCGAGAATTTCAGTTGCTTCGTTCGCCTCGCGCCGTTTCTCGACCAGGCGCCGCTGTACAACTCGGTCAATTTTACGTACAATTCTTCAAATCCGACGAATATCACGATCGCCGGTATTCGAATCAACTCACTCGTCTGCCCGAGCGATTACAACAACCAGCCGCAGCCGATCAGCCCGCAAACTCCGGCGTCGTCGTTTAACGTCGTTTATCCGCTTCCTCCCGGAACCTGGATGCAACAGTATTCGAGCTACGCCGCCAACGCGGGAACGTTCGATTTCGGCTACATCACCGCGTACGGAGGAGCGCAGTTTCAAATGTACAATGGTACAATCTATAACGACAGCTCCGTCACGGTCGCTTCGGTCAGCGACGGCACGAGCAACACCTTCCTCTTCGGCGAGCACAGCCACGCCACTTATGCAAAATTTGATCCCAATTATATGAATTCCAATAACTCCTGGAATTCGGGACGTTGGTACGACACCCTTTTCGCCGCGTTTTATCCCCCCAACGTCGGCAGAGATAGTTCGGCGATCGCCAATTTCGGCTATTTTTACCCCACCGCGGCGACGAGCATGCATCCCGGAGGCGCGAATTTCGCCTTCTGCGACGGCTCGGTCAGGTTCATCAAAAATTCGATCTCGTCGTGGCGATTCGGCAATTCCGGATCGGGACCCCACGGAATGTCTCTGCCGATCGGTATCGCCTACGCGAATTACGTCTACTCGATCACCAACGGCTGTCAACTCGGCGTCTATCAGGCGCTCTCGACGCGTTCGATGGGCGAGGTGATCGACGCCTCCAGCTTCTAATCACATCCTCAATCCCCTACCCTCACGTCTCGCGTCGATCGATCACGACCCGGTCGGTCGACGCTTCTATTTGTAATTATTCATAAAATTATAAAATATCAAGTTATTTGAATTTAATGACGGCCGTAGTCCCCCTCGATACGCCGACCTCAAATTCGCCTTGGGTTGCGGTTCGGCTTCGTTCCGCGTTACCATGTCCTAGTCTTTGAAAAACCAAGGGGACACGGAACTCTCTTCAATGCGTACCGATTGGACGTCGCTGGCCGATTTTATCGCCCGGCACGAACGTTTTTTGGTGACGACGCACGTTCGGCCCGACGGCGACGCGCTCGGTTCCGAGGTCGGGATGGCGGGTCTGTTGCGCCAAAAGGGGAAGGATGTTCGCGTCGTCAACGCGAGCCAAACCCCCGCTCGATACGATTACCTCGACCCTTCGGGAACGCTTTTCGAGCATTTCGGCTCGACCGTTCACCCCGCCGATCTCGCCGATCGCCAGGCGATCGTCATTCTCGACCTCTCTTCGTGGTCGCAGCTCGGCGATATGGCCGAATTCGTCCGCGGCTTTCCCGGAAGTCGATTGATAATCGATCATCATGTTAGTCAAGACGACATGGGAGCGATTGTTTTAAAGGACACGTCGGCCGAGGCGACGGGTTCGCTCGTCGCCAAGGCCGTGAAGGCGCTCCGCTGCGAATTCACCGGCGAGATGGCGACGGGTTTGATCACCGCGATCGCGATGGACACGGGTTGGTTCCGTCACCCGTCGACGAGCCCCGACACCTTCCGCACCGCGGCCGAACTCGTCGAGGCGGGAGCGAACGTGTCTGAAATCTACAAGTTATTATTTGAGCGAAACACGCTGGGCCGGTTGAAGATGATGGGGGGAACGCTGTGCGGGATTCAAACCGATTTCGACGGCCGTGTCGTTTACACCACGGTGACGCGCGACGATTTTGACCGGACGGGAGCGATCCCCGCCGAGACCGAGGATCTCGTCGATTTCACCGTGACGGTCGACGGCGCCGACGTCGGTTTGTTGTTCATCGAGCAGCGCCGCGGCGGCGTGAAGTTTAGCGTCCGTTCGCGGAACGGCTTCGATTGCGCGCGCCTGGCTCGACGGTTCGGCGGCGGAGGCCACAAGGCCGCCGCGGGGGGGATGATTCCAGACCCGCTCGCCGAACACCTGCCGCGGGTTCTCGACGCGGTGCGCGAACAACTTACCGAAGTTATCAAACAGCCCGATCCCGCGACCGATCGATCGACGCGATCGGTTCTTGCCCCCGCCGAAAACCGATGATATGTTAAACGCCGAAGTCATCCCGCCGTC
>JAKBCQ010000227.1 GCA_021807585.1 Planctomycetota bacterium
GGCCAAACGCTCGACGTTCATTCGATCTCCGCTGGGCTCGATTATCCGGGGGTCGGTCCCGAGCACAGTTATTGGAAAGACGCGGGGCGCGTGCGCTATCAAAGCGTGACCGACGCACAGGCGCTCACGGCTTACGATACGACGGCTCGCCGCGAGGGGATCCTCCCGGCGCTCGAATCGAGCCACGCGATCGCGCAGGGGCTGATCGAAGCCGGCAAACTCTCAAGCGATAAAAACCTGATCGTATGTCTTTCGGGACGCGGCGATAAAGACGCGTACGAAGTCGCCCGCCTCCGCGGAGAATCGATCTGATCACGTTTGAACGCCGTTTTCGATCCATGAATGATCGAATCTATACACCAGGATCAACCGGTTCTTTTCGAGTTTAACGAGATTCATGAATCGAATCGACGCGCTTTTTAAAAGGTTACGATCCGAGGGCGGGCGCGCGCTGATGCCGTTTTTGACCGCGGGCGATCCCGATCTGGCGACGACCTCGTTGTTGATCGACGAGATCACGACCCGAGGCGCTCACCTTGTGGAGATCGGCGTTCCCTATTCGGACCCGATCGCCGACGGTCCCGTGATCGCCGAAAGCTACACGAGGGCTCTCAAACGCGGGATCAAGATTGAGGCGATATTTGATATGATTCGATCGCTCCGCGCCGAGCGAATCGGCTCGGCGCTCACCACGGCGCCGCTCGTGACGATGGTTTCTTACGCGATTGTGTTACGCCGCGGCGTCGACGCGTATCTCGATCTCGCCGCGGCATCGGGGGTCGACGGCCTGATCGTTCCCGATCTGCCGTTTGAAGAGGCCGAGGCGTTACTAAAACAGGCGTCGCATCGCGATTTGAAGCTTATTCAATTGGTGACGCCGACGACCCCGCGCGACCGAGCCGTGCGAATCGCCGCGACTTCGACGGGATTCGTCTATTACGTTTCGGTGGCGGGCTTGACGGGAGAACGAGCGGCGTTGCCGGTCGAACTCGCCGATAACGTCGCATGGCTGCGCACTCAAACGCATTTACCTATCTGCATAGGATTCGGGATCGCGGGCGCCGATCAGATCCGCGCGCTCGCTCCCGTCGCCGACGGTTTGATCGTCGGCAGCGCCGTGGTACGACGAATCGCCGCGGCGGGCGCCAAAAACAAAGCCGAGCTCGTGCGGGAAATCGGCGATTTTACGGCCGAGCTCGCAGCCGCACTCGCCGAAACACGATCTTGATGCGATCCATCGCGCCTATTGTTTAACATTCCATCCATGCCCGCGTTGATTTGGTGAAACATTCTTCGCAGAGCGATATGACCTCGTCGATCATGTACTAAGGTTGTCATAATCGCGGCTTCCATCAAACCTCTTCCAAGAGCTTAAGCCGCGAACGTGGTCATTCAAAACCCTTAAGTTGATACACCGAACGCATACCGCACTCGAGCGGTTCGATCGACTTGTTTCGTATATGAGGGAGTTCGGCGATGATCTTATCGCGGATGCAACGCGCCAGGGATCGTCGAGGGGCGATCGTCGTCGTCGAATTCGCGGTCGTCGTCTCGTTTATCCTCATGCCCCTCTTGCTGGGAATATGGGAATTGGGCCGAATCCTCGAACTCCAGCAAGTTCTCTCCAATGCGGCTCGCGAAGGAGGTCGAATCGCCGCCGCGGGACAGGCGACGTCGACTCAGGTCGCGCAGGTCGTCGCCAATTATATCAACCAAAATAATCCAAACATCGTCATCAATCCAGCAAAGTTGACGATCACGATTCAAAATCTGTCGAGCCCTGGAACCGATCCCTCGCAGGCGAACCAGCTCGATCAGATCCAGGTTACCGCGAGCATTCCCTTCAGCGACGTAAGGTGGGATGTCACGGTGTTCAAGCCGCTGATCAGTCCGAACACCATCGTCACAGGAACGGGGGTCTGGTATTCGCTCCGCGATCAAACCTACCCCGCGCCTCCGACTCCGAGTTATCAATAATAATCACTAAGTAATTTCAGATGAAAATCGGAGAGATTCCATGAAAATCATCGGATCGATCACGAGGCCGAGCCGTCGTCGCCGAGGGGGCGGAATCGTCGTCGAGATGGCGTTCATCCTGCCGATGTTTCTCTCGTTTCTGTTCGGGATCGTCGAATACGGTCGGCTCGTGATGATGCTGCAATTGATCACGAACGCGGCGCGCGAAGGCGCGCGGGTCGCGGCCTTCAGCGTTGGAACAAACATCACGACCGCACAGATTCAAACAATCGTTCAAAATTCAATGGCGGGATTTACGATCCAGGGGCAAACGATCAGTATTTATAAATACAATCCCGCGAATCCCGCCGATCAAACGCAGTCGTGGACGACCGCGCAGGCTTTTACCGACGAGGTCGCGGTGCAGGTGAGCGGGACGTTTACTTCGATGTTGCCGCTTTACGAGATCAATCCTCTCAGCATCGTGTTGCCGCAGGCGGTGCCGATCAAAATCACCGCGATCATGGAGGCCGAATCGGGATGAAGATCAACGCACAATTATGTTGTTACATGCAGTATATTATGTTCAATGAGGTTTCGATTCGGTCGACACAAGGAGTATGATTATTATGATGATAAATAGATGCAATCGATTCGCTCATGACGATCACGGAAGTATTATGCCGATGACCGCCGTCACGATCGCGGTGATTTGCGGATTCACCGGGCTCGCGATCGATCTGGGGATGATGGCGATAGCCAAAAATCAGTGCCAAAACGCCGCCGACGCCGCTGCGCTCACCGCGGCTCGAACGCTGACGGGTGGATCGAATCCGAACACGTCGGGCGCGGTCACGAACGGAACAACCGCCGTCAAGCAGGCGCAGATCATCGGCGGATCATTCCAATCGGGCGACGTATCCATTACCAACGGGTCGTTCTATTACAACATGAACGATCAGTCGTTTCATTGGACGACCGCGAATCCAGGGACGTACAACCTCTCACAGGCGACCGTCACGCACGCCCCCAACACCGCATTTGCCAAGGTATTCGGCTATCAAACTTTCAACCTCGCCGCGAACGCGACCGCTGCGCACCGCCCGCGCGACGTCTCGATCGTGCTCGATTATTCGGGATCGATGAACAATGAAAGCGATTTTTGGAATTGCGAAACGTACCTGGGCAATATGATCAACACCCCCAACAGCGGCGATACCACCGTGCCGCAGTTCGGCCATTACTCCGATACGACCGCTGCGAATCTGATTCAAACGAGCACCGATCCGCGGGTCGGCATGTGCAACATTACGCAATCCGTCCTCGGCGTTCCTCCGCTCGTCAACGATTATTTTCAGATGAACCGAGGCCAACCCACCGTTTACGCGTTTAGTCCCCAGCCGAGCGCCGCGAACATCACGCAATACATGACGACGCCGCTCGGCGATAATTCTTATAAGATGAGCAGCGGAGGATATGCAAAAACGGTTCAAGATGTCACGAACGATTCCGGTACGGCATTCGGGTATCCGACGGGAAATCCTCCGTCGCAACAGCAATATTATGGATATCAAGCGATATCGGGCAATCCGTCGAACGGCTATACGATCGGCCCGGGCTACTGGGGAGCGACGTTCTTCATGTGGCCTCCCGAGCCCAACAACGATTGGAGATCGCTTTATTTTCTGAACGGCGACGGTTCGCCGATCACCCGGCCCGATAACACGATGTTTTGGAATTCAAGCGGGCAATGGAATTCTCCGTCACAAGGGAATTATCAGGTCAACTACAAAGCGATCCTCTCATGGATTAAAACGATCAACAGCGCCGCGACCTCCCAAAACGGCACGCCGATTTTCCCCAAGCAATTGCGTGCGGGTTTGATCACGTATTACACCGCGATACCCGGCGACGTACCCCATTCGGCGTACACCTACAGCAACGCGAACAGCCGGATCTCGAACGCCGATCAACGTTTTTGGAAAGAATATATCGATTTCGCGCTCGGAATCTGGCAATCGCCGTTCAGCTCGACGATTACTCCAGGATCTCCCGCGTGCAGCTACGGCCCCGATTATCAGTGGGGAACGGTGCAGATCAGCGCTCCGCCGACCGACGGTTCATACATGAATCAAACCGACAATCCTCTTCGCCCGCGCAATCACTTTTGGTTCGGCCCGATCACGATGATCCAATACATCGCCGACACGGGGCTCAACCCAGGTACGGTTCATGATATATCAATGTATCCCGCAAAACTGGGGATCTCGGGGGCTCTACAAGATATCCAGATTAATCATCCCAATGATATGGTTTCGATGATTCTCTTCAACAGGCCCCAATACAACAACGACCCGCCGAACATCGGCATGTTCAATTACGCCCAGGCGAACCTGGGGACCGATTATCAAACAATGATTAACGGCCTATGGTATCCTCCCAACAGCGGACCCGGCAGCAATTCGGGTTCCGACGTCCGTCCGTGGGATTCCAACGGCGTGCAAACTCCCAGAGCCTACGGCGATTTCTGCGCCAACACCGCCACTCAATACGGCTTCCTCCTCGCGTACAACCAGTTCTCAAGTTCGAGCGTCGTACGAAGCCAAAACGTCGGCGGGCTGGGACGGATCGGATCACAACGAATGATTATGTTTGAAACAGACGGAATGGCGAATCAGGACAGCATTCCGCCCCTCTGGTTCACCAACAACGGCCCGAACCAGTCGTATTATAATATAATGCCGGGTCAAACGCTCAATGGAGCGGGTTTTAGCATGAACGATCTGGCGAACGCGGTGATTCCGATTTGCAACAACGCCGACGGCACGCCCGGGAATCCGCCGACCCCCTCGGGCTACACCGATCTGGGACATCCCGGTTACTCGACCCCGAGTAAACCCGTGACGATCGAGACCGTCGCGTTTGGAGTCGTCTTCGAGCCGACCGCGAACACGTCGATCCAACAGTACTCGGTCCAAATTGTGCAAACAATCGCACAGATCGGTGGAACGATCTTTCCGAGTTCGTCGACCGATCCCACCAACGGTTACAAATGGTGTATCGGCACGCTGGCGCAACGTCAAGCCAAACTTCAACAGGCGTTTAGTACGTTTATGGACGATGGAATCACGGTCACATTGATGAACCCAAACGCTTATGCCAATCCTTGAAATCTCGCGGCCGCGGCGGGCCGAGATCCCCGCGGCGTTCGTCTCCAAGGCGGCCTCGTTTCGCGAGGTCGTCAAGGAATTTCCGACGAAACGCCGCCGAATCGTCGCAAATCGATCGTTAACGAACGCTTTCGGTCGCGAACGCCGATCTTTGCTCGCGCGAGTCGGACGAACGCGAACGATCTCGGATCGCGCGCTTGATCGTGTGTCCTTTGATATTAATAAGGGAGAGGTTTTCGGCTTGCTCGGGCCGAATCGAGCAGGCAAGACGACGCTCGCCAAAATCCTCCTCACGCTTTGCAAGCCGACCTCGGGCGAGGTCGATCGCCTGGGAGCGTCGATTGCCGAGAGATCAACACTTTCACGCGTCGGTTATGTTCATGAAAATCCGGCGTTTCCTCGATACCTCACCGCGGAATCGACGCTCGCGTATTATGGCGCCCTCTCGGGGGCTTCGACGATCGCGGTCGCCGTGAGAATTCCCCTTTTGCTCGAACGC
>JAKBCQ010000228.1 GCA_021807585.1 Planctomycetota bacterium
GGTGACGGTCGCGGTGCGTCGCGAGCGATTGATCGATCGTGACGGCCGCAATTTGCTTGATGATCTCGATCTCGATCGATACACGATTCTGCCGAATACCGCGGGATGTTTTACCGCCGAAGACGCTTTGCGCACGGCACGGCTGGGGCGTGAGATTTTGCTCGGGCTCAACAACCGGGGCGCCGATTGGGTGAAGCTCGAGGTTCTGGCTGACCGGAAAACGCTCTTGCCCGACCCTCCCGCGACGCTCGATGCGACGAAGATTCTCGTCGCCGAGGGGTTTCAGGTCCTTTGTTACACGAGCGACGATCCGATCATGGCGCGGCGACTGAAAGAGGCGGGCGCGGCGTGCGTGATGCCCGCGGGAAGCCCGATCGGCAGCGGTCAGGGGGTTCTCAATCCCAACAACATCCGTATCATTCTTGAAGATTTAAAAGAGAACGATCCTTTATATCCCGTGATCGTCGACGCGGGGGTGGGGGTTCCGAGCGACGTCTCGATCGCGATGGAACTCGGTTGCGACGGCGTACTTTTGAACACGGGGATCGCCTCGGCGGGCGATCCGCGGCGAATGGCGCGCGCGATGGGGCTCGCTGTTGAGGCGGGTTATCTCGCGGCGCGGGCTGGACGCATCCCCAAGAAGCTCTATGCGACGGCTTCGAGCCCTGTTGAAGGAACGATCGCTCCGCGCTAAAGATCGGCCGCGGCGATCGTGCGACGGTTCGATCCGTCGCGAGGGAGTTTGATGGCGAAAATCGACCCGCTCTCGGTCCTCGGTCCCGACGGCGCGGTCGCGCGCCGGCTCCAGGGCTACGAACCGAGGCCCGAACAACTCGAAATGGCGTCGCGCGTCGCGCATGCGATCGATTCGGGCGAACATTTGATCATAGAAGCGGGAACCGGGGTCGGCAAAAGCTTCGCATATCTCGTCCCCGCGATCATCGCGGCGGTCGAGGACAAAAAGAAAGTCGTCGTCTCGACGCACACGATCGGCCTTCAGGAACAACTCCTCAACAAAGACATTCCCTTCCTCCGCGCCGTCACGCCGTTCGAATTCTCGGCGGTTCTCGTTAAGGGAAGAGCGAATTATTTAAGCAAGCGTCGGCTCGACGTCGCGGTCGGTCGATCGATGGCGGTTTTTCAATCGACCGACGACATCGATCAACTGTCCGAGATCCGCATGTGGGCGAGCCGAACGAACGACGGCACCCGCTCCGATCTTGATTTCAAACCGTCGATGACGCTCTGGGACGCGGTCCAAAGCGATCATTCGAACTGCCTGGGACGCAAATGCTCCACATACAACGACTGCTTTTATTACAAGGCGCGAAAACGTATTAGTTCGGCGAATCTCTTGATCGTCAACCACGCGCTTTTCATGAGCGATCTGGCGTATCGATCGTCGGGTAAAGGTTTGTTGCCCAAATACGACGTCGTGATCTTCGACGAGGCGCACACGCTCGAAGCCGTGGCGGGAGAACACCTCGGGCTGCGGCTGAGCAACACGCAAATCGAATTCACGCTCAATCGCTTGTATAACGATCGGAGCGGTAAAGGGATCTTATCGTATCATAAGATGGACGTCGCCAAAGAGCTGACTTCGCGTGCGCGATTCGCGGCGCGGCGGTTTTTCGACGACGTCGCCGAGTGGCAAGCGACCGCGGGCGCCCCCAACGGACGATTGCGCACGCCTCCGCCGATCGCGAACACGCTCGGCGAGGAATTGAAGGTTCTGGGTTCGTCGATCGAACGGAGCGCCGAGGCGATCAAAACGCCCGAGGAACAAATCGAACTCACCGCCGCGGCCACGCGGTGCCGCGAATTCGCCGACACGCTTGATCACTGGCTTACGCATCAACAGAAAGACGACGTCCATTGGATCGAGATCGCCGAGGGCTCGCGCCGACGCGTCTCGCTCGTGTCGTCGCCGATCGACGTCGGCGCCACGCTCAATCGCCTTTTATTTCAAACCGTTCCCACGTGCGTGCTCACCTCGGCGACGCTCAGCGTCGGCTCGCCGCCGAGCTTCCAATTTCCGCGCGACCGAGTCGGCCTCAAAACGGGAGGAGCGTTCCGCCTGGGAAGTCCGTTCAATTATCGCGTGCAAGCGCGGATAATTGTTCAGAGATCGATCCCCGATCCGGCGGATCGTCCCGCCGATTTTAAAAGAGCCGTCATTCAATCGATACCTCGATATATCGAGATGACCGACGGCCGGGCGTTCGTCCTGTTTACGTCGAACCAGATGCTCGCCGAGGCTTCGCGCGAGCTTTCAGGCTGGTTCCACAAACGAGGGATTCGTCTGATCGCGCAGACCGACGGCGCTCCCGCGGGTAAAATGATGGAGATGTTTCGATCATGCAAGGGGAGCGTGATTTTCGGCGTCGACAGTTTTTGGCAAGGGGTCGACGTCCCCGGCGACGCGCTCTCGAACGTGATCATCACGAGGCTTCCGTTCACGGTTCCCGACCGTCCTTTGGTCGAGGCGCGGGTCGAGGCGATTCGTAAAAAAGGGGGAAATCCGTTTATGGAATATCAGGTCCCCGAGGCGGTGATCAAACTGAAACAAGGCTTCGGCAGGTTGATCCGATCGAAAAGCGACACGGGGATCGTCGTGATCCTCGACCCCCGCGTGCTGACGAAACCGTACGGCCGAATGTTCCTCGCCTCGCTCCCCGATTGCCCGATCGACGTCCAGGATTGAAATCCGTCGCGTCGGCGCGCCTGTACATTACTACGTGATTACGTTTTGAGCGGTTCATCGTAAAGCGAAACGCAATCGACGAGCCGCGCCGAGTCGCCGTCGTGAACGGCGAACTTGGCGCCCGCCCATAAACTTCCGCCCGCAAACCGACCGTCTTTCGCGAGACAGTAAAACTTGAGATCGAACTTCGGCCGCCCCTTGGCGTCGAGCAGACGCTTGGCCTTGGTCGTCGAAGCGACCCGCTTACACGCGTCAATCACCGCGTCCCGCGGCGCCATCCCCCGGCGCAAATCTTCCACCATCAAGAAACTACACAGATTGAGCAGGTTCGCCTCGCCGCGACCGGTCGATCCCGCCGATCCGAAGTCGTTCTCCAGGTACAACCCAGCTCCCAGAATCGGCGAATCCCCCACCCGGCCGGGAATCTTGAACGAGAGCCCCGAAGTCGTCGTCACGCAGCCGAGATCGCCGTGCGTATCGAGCGCCGAGCAGTGTATCGTTCCGTGCAAGCGAACCCCCGAAAAGCGTTGCACCAGCGGGTCGAGTTCGCCTTCCTCGGGAGCAAGCCAATCGCTCTCTTTTCCGTTCGTCTCCTTCCAATGAAGCCAGATCTTACGCGAGTCGTCGGTCAACAGATCGACCTCGGGAAAGCCGTGAGCCTTGGCGAATTTGAGCGCCCCCTCGCCGACGATCAAGCAGTGATCGGTCCGTTTCATCACCAATCGAGCGACCGCCGCCGGGTGCATGATGTTGCGAAGCGACGCGACCGAACCCCCTCCGTGTGTCGGCCCGTGCATCACCGCGGCGTCGAGCTCGACGACCCCCTCCTCGTTCGGCAGGCCGCCGTAACCGACGCTTCGATCGTTCGGATCGGCCTCGACGATCGCAACCCCCTCGATCGCCGCATCGAGCGGGTCGACCCCCGCTCGAATCAAATCCATCGCCTTCTCGACCGTACGCAAGCCGTTGGCGCTCGAGATCACCACGGGACGATTCTTGCCGACCGCCTTGGGGGGCGCCGAGCCGATCGCCGTCAGACCCAAACCCAAAGCGCTCGCCGATAAAAATTCACGCCGATTCCAATTATCAGACATACTATTAAATGATCCTCAATAAGCGGTGACGTTCGGGCGAACCCCGCGCCGATCGGAGAGGTCGGGTGAACCTTATCGTAGCCCCGAACGTCTTGACGCGGAAGGTTCGAGTCGCTCTTGGCGTTTTTTGGCTCGCCGATTATCATGCCCGGCGCGGCGGAGAAGCCGATCTCCTCCGCCCGGGCGACGATCGACCCCGATCCGCTTCGCCGGCTCGTTTCGATCGCGGCTCGGCGCAACCTCGTTCGCGTGGAACGAAACCGAAACGCGAGTCGATCGCGGGAATCCTTCAACAAACCGATCGGATCCATCGCATGCGTATCGGACGGGAATGCGATCTCGCGGAAGCTCGACCCGGTACTTCGTGGGGACGCGCGGTCGTCGCGCTCGCCGCGTGCCTCGCGGGCTGCGGACCTTATCTCGGGACGACTTCGGCGAGCTTCCTGCGGAACGTCGAAAAAAACCCCGATCCCAATATCCGTTATCTCGCGTATTCCAAGCTCGCATCCCCCAAGGCTTACGATAGCGACGACCAGCGCGAGAAAGCGTCGGCGATCCTGGCGCACAACCTTCAGCAAGGGCGCGAGCCGACCGCGACCCGCGCCATGATTTGTCGCACGCTGGGGGCGATCGGTCGCAAATCGGCCCTCCCCGCGCTCCGCATGGCGGTCAACGACGAGGAATCGCTCGTCCGCGCCGAGGCGTGCCTGGCGCTCGGGAAAATCGGCGAACCTGAAGATTCACTTATACTTGCACGAGTGATGGTTACTGATAATTATGTCGAATCGCGCGTCGCGGCGATCGACGCGCTCGGAATGCTCAAACCCAAAGATCCGCGTGTATTGGCGATGTTGATCGATAACATGGCGCGCGACGAACAGGTCGACGGCGCCAAAAAAGGCGTTCGAAGCAAGGTGGGTTTAACGTTCGCCACGCGTCAGGCGCTCACTGCGATTACCGGCAAAGATTACGGCGGCGACTTCAAAAAGTGGAAATCGTACCTCGACGAACAGATCGCACACTCCGAGAAAAAAGCGGCGGCGATCCAAACCGCCACGGCCTCCCCAAACCCGACGCCCGTCGATCAACCGGGGACGATTCAACAAACCAATACCGCTCAAGCGACAAACGCGCCGCCGCAAGCCGAGCCGCCGCCTCAAGCGGTTGTGCCGATTCAACCGCCGACCCGGCCGATTCAAGCAGAATCAACCCCGGTTCAGCCGCCGATCCAGCCGCCGACCCGGCAGGCTCAATCCGTGAAACCAACTTTTCCCAATTTGGCGCGCGACCTCAACTTGCCCTAAATCGTCTTATCTCCGAATCCGATCGATTCGTTCGATCCGGCGCCGCGGAGATTCGATCGCAGTCGCCGTTGAAAGATCATCATGGATTCACATACCCTTGAGTTGCTCGAATTCGACAAGACGCGCGAGCTGCTCGCGAGCTACGCGGCGACATCGATGGGTAAGCAAGCCGCGATCGATCTCGCGCCGAGCGTCGACCCGGCGTTTATTTCCTACCGATCCGCACTCACGACCGAGATGACCGAGGCCCTCTCGGCGCGGCTCTCGCCGCCGTTCGGCGGCCTCCGCGATGTAAGAGCTTTGGCGCGCCGCGCCGCGACGGGAGCGGTTCTCGAAGCCGAAGAACTGGCGCAGGTCGGCGAGACGCTCCGCGCCGTCGGCGAACTCGACCGCTGGCTCGATCGGATCGGCGATCAATTCCCCAGGATGGGGGGCATGCGCCAGGGAGTCGGCGAGTTCGCCGGACTCTCCGCCGAAATTGACAGTTGTCTTGATCGCCGCGGCGAGATCCTCGATACCGCAA
>JAKBCQ010000229.1 GCA_021807585.1 Planctomycetota bacterium
GCAACAGAACGGTCGTCGTCGAGCCGACGTCGATCATGATCGCGGGCGCGTCGACGAGTCGACTCGCGTACACGGCGAGCGCAAGCCAATTTGACGCCGCGGCGAGCGCGGGTCGATCGCGAATCATCGCGGGGGTATGAAAATGCGTGTCGGTTCCCCAGATATGAATCGGTAAATCGCCGAAAGCGCTTTCGATCGCGGCGAGCACGGTCTCGACCCCTTCGGCCTTGGTTTCAAAGCAATCGCACAGTTCGGCGGTCGTCGTCGCCGCGACCGCGTCGCCGCGGGGAACGAGCTTGCGCGCCTCGGCGAGAGCCGCCGCAAGCCCGCGGGGATCCTTCCAGACCTCAAACCGAAGCGACTTCGCGACTCCGGAGCCGTGCGCGATCTTCACGTTCGCCCCGCCGACGTCGATTCCTATCCAATCACATAATTTAGGATCATGATGCATGATTATCTCATATTATCTGAATGTGTAAAAAGCCGATCGACCTCGAATCGGGTCGGCGGTTTCGATGCGATCGTTTCGGTCAGGCGAACGGCGAACTCTTCTTCCGCGCCTTGAACGCCTTCGAGCCAGGCGAGAGCCAAGAGACCGGGAGGGGATAATCGCGCCGCTCCGATCAACGAAGTCGTCGGTCGCGGATTGAGTTCGATCAAGACGATCGAATCGTTCCGTTCATCCTTGATAAAATCGATTCCAACCCAGCCGAGCAATCCCGAAACGGATCGAGCCGCGGTGATCAATTCGCGGCGAACTTCGCTTGAAACCTCGATCGGCAAGCGTCCCCCGTCGTACCGGCATCGCCCTCCCGGCCATGCGATCGATTGCTCGCCGACCGCGATCAACCGCGGCGTCCCCGATCGATCGATCAAAAAACTTGCGCTCATCGATCGCCCTTTAATGAACTTTTGAATAATCAAGTTATTGCATAGACCATGATTCCAGTCTTCGTCGATTTGATCGACGATTCGCGCGTCGACGCCTCCCGCTCCGTCGATCGGTTTGAGAACCGCCGGGAAAGGGAAATCGGCGGGAATCGCGCCGATCTCGCCGAGACAGATCGATTCGGGGTGGGGGAGACCGCGGCCGATCCAGTGATCGGCGAGCGCGTATTTGTCTCCCGCGAGTTCGATCGCCGAGCGCCCCGAGCCGAGCGAACGACCGTCGGGGATCCAGCCGGCGCGTTCGGCGAGCAGACCGTCGGTTTCGGGGGCGATCACAAGGGTATAATCGGCGGATCGCGCCGCCTCGACGATTCGATCGCGTTCCTCCCCGGGTCCGATGCGAATCGTTTCCACGCGATCATGTGGGATATTGCGTATGAGATCGCATTCGAATCGCTCGTCGACCGAAACGACGACCCGGTTGGACGCGATCGCCGCGAAATCGGCCGCGAGAGCGCGAAGCATCGCGCTCCCCTCGCCCGCAAGCGATTCGGGGATCGCGCGACCGGCGAGCCCGCCTCCCGTTATATATTCATGAATAAGTATCGTTAAAGGAGAATTCATGCGGGTCGTCCCGGTACTTGATATCAAGAACGGCCGAGCCGTTCACGCTCGCGGCGGCGATCGATCGCTGTATGCTCCGTTGCGATCGCCGTTTTATCCATCGAGCGATCCGTTCGCGGCGGCGCGGGCGATGCGCGATCGGCTTGGAGTCGATGAACTTTATATCGCCGATCTCGATGCGATCGAGTCCGGTTCGCGTGCGAATCGATCGTTGATCCAATCGCTTGTCGCCGACGGTTTCAAGCTTTGGCTGGATCGCGGAATTCGCGAGCCGAACGACGTCGACGATCCGATTCTCGACGATCTGTTTCGCGTGATCGCCGGCGCCGAGACGATTCAAGGCGCCGAGACGATCGCGACGCTCGTGCGGCGTCGCGGCGAAGGCTCGGTCGTCATGAGCCTCGATCTCGACCCCCAAGGCGTGCGGCTTTCGCGTACGCTTCGATCGAACGATTTCGACGATTCTCCGCTCGCGATGATCGAAACCGCGTATCAGGCCGGATGCCGCACGTTTCTCATTCTCGACCTCGCGAGCGTCGGCGGCGAGTCGGGATTCCGAAGGCTCGAACTCGTCGATGAACTCCGCCGGCGCCGTCCCGGCGTTTCGATCGCGATCGGCGGGGGAATCCGCGGTATCGACGATCTCGTGCTCGCCGCAAGTCGCGGAGCCTCGGTCGCGCTCGTCGGAACCGCGGTTCATCACGGTCTCGTCGACCGAGAAGCCGTGACGCTCGTCGAGTCGATCGACAAGTAATAAAAATAGTTAATCATCAAGAGGTTTCCTCGGTTTCTGCGAAGGCGGATTGGCCGAAGCTTTCTTCGACTTCGACCGACGCGCGTTTGGGCCTGGGCAGGCCGCGGTCGGCGATCGACCGGAGGAGTCGTTCAAGGATATAGCTTGCGAGTAGTTCGGCGGTGGTGTTGGCGATCGGCAGGAGGACGCAATCGCCTGAGGGGAAGCTCCAGCGATTGTCGTTGTAGCGAACCTCGATTTGTTCTTCCGCGCGCTCGACGTGAATGAGGCGATTCTTGGTCGGGAGGAGCATACGATGATCGAGTTCGTCGACGATCTCCCGCGTGAGGTCTTTGAGCAGGATAAAATCGAACACGTAATGATTTTCGTCGAGTTCGTCCTCGATCTCGACCGACGCCCGGTAATTATGGCCGTGGAGTCGCTCGCATCGGTTTCCCGAATAGGTGATGAAATGACCCGAACTAAAGACGAGGTAATCTTTGGTGACACGGACGCGATAACGCATCGTTGCTGCCGATCCTCCCTAGGCGAGCGGAACCTGTTTCAACCGACTCGATTGTTCGCATCCGGCGGGAATCGATCGAGCCGGCATTTTGTCTAGATGTACGTGCGTGGCGATAAGCCCGCGGGTCGTGCCGGCGTCGACCGTCGGTTGTACCGCGGTTTTCACGAGGCGGAACGGGGACGTTCATCGTCGATCGCCACGGTTCGTCGCGATTTCTCCAGATCGGTGATCGCAAACCCGGGCCGCAAAATCGGCGCTGGACTCCGCCGACGTACTTGTGATATCTTCAAGATCGAAACGACTCGATTCAAGAGTCGGGCCGAGGTTCGCCGGAACGATCTCGTCCGCAAAATAATTCTATATCAGTATATGTTACGTTAAGCAAGTTTTGGTGTCGGTGCGAACGGGATCGAGATCTTAGTCGAGCGGCGATCATCGTCCGATTCGGGTCGGTTTGAGCGCTCGATCGCGTGTTTTTGGCGATCGATCACTCGTTTTGTCGCGGTTGTTCGTTTTGGTATCATGGATTCGTCGATTCATGAGATCGGGAGGGTTGAGGCGTGACGTTGAGCGCAAACGACGACGATCGCGACGAAGCTCGCCTCGAAGCGGCGCTGAACGCGTACTTTGCGCTGGGAGGCGCCGACGATCCGATCGAACGGGGACGCTTGATATTAGCGAATCCCGACCTTGCCGCCGATTTGCTGGCGTATTTTCAAGACGCCGATCGTATCGAGGGGATGAGCGACGCGATGCGGGCCGTGAGGTCGGTTTCGAGCGAACAGGGCTCGATCGACGAGACGTTTGTTGATCCGTGGTCGTCGCTCGAGTTCTCTCACCCGGACGACGGCGGGGCGACGGTTCGCGACGTCGGCGCGCCGGTTCGCGACGTTGAGGAGACGGTCGGCGGCCTTGGAGCGTCGGCGGGCGACGACGGCGCGACGATTGGCGACGACACCCGTGCGATTCGGTCGGGAAACGGCGAGATAATCCCCGGCTCGGAACCGACAGTCGTCCCTGGATCGTCGACGATCCTTTCCGATCAATCGCTCACGCGGATTCCGCCGCGGGGACGCATCGGCGATTATGTACTCTTGGAATGGCTGGGCCAAGGCGGGGTGGGGGTCGTGTACAAGGCTCGGCAACTCGGCGCGAATCGGTTGGTCGCGCTCAAGATGTTGCGGCAAGATCGGCTCGGATCGTCGGCCGATTCCGTCCGTTTCACGAACGAGCCGCGCGCCGTCGCTTCGCTCGATCATCCGCATATCACGCCGATCTACGAGGTCGGAATGAATCGCGGCCGTCAATTCTTCAGCATGAAATTCATCGAGGGGGGCAACTTATCCAAAAAAATTGGTGAATATCGACATAATATTAATAAAACGATTGATTTGATTGCGACGATCGCCGACGCGGTTCAGCATGCGCACGATCGAGGCGTGTTGCATCGTGATTTGAAGCCTTCGAACATATTGCTTGATCTCGACGGCGCGCCGTACGTGAGCGATTTCGGGCTTTCGAAGCGGATCGCATTCGATTCCGATCTCACGCTGACGGGCGAGCCGATGGGGACGCCGCAATACATGGCGCCCGAGCAGGCGCGCGGCGACCGCGGCGCGATCACGACCGCGACCGACGTGTACGGTTTGGGCGCCGTTCTTTACGAGTTGTTGACGGGTCGGCCGCCGTTTTTTGAGGAATCGATTCCGGCGACGATTCGCGCGGTTTGCGAAACCGAGGCCGCGGCGCCCGCGACGATCGATCCCGCGGTCGACCGCGATCTCGCGACGATCTGCTTAAAATGCCTCGAAAAAGATCCGAATCGGCGGTATCGATCGCCGCGCGAACTCGCCGACGACCTGCGTCGTAGGCGCCGCGGCGAACCGATCACGGCGCGACGCGTCGGCGTTTTGGAGCACGGATGTCGCTGGGCGAGCCGTCATCGCCCGATCGTCGCCGCGGCGACAATCGCGTTCGCGTTCGCGTTCGCGGGGCTGGCGACGATCGCCTGGAAATCGTCTCAGGTCGTCAGGGCGCGACGCGATTGGGAACTCGCCAAGGTAGAAACTTTGCTCACGTCTAAATCTTCCAATGTTAATGCGATTATTGATGATCTCACTCCTTTTTATGAGGATATTGTTCCTCGGTTACGCGAATTGCTGAACGCTCCGAACGTCGGCGAGGCGCGGCGATCGCGGCTACGGGTGGCGTTGGCGCGGGGCGACGAGAGTTTGCTTGATCCGCTCGCCGATCAGCTTTTGCGCTCCGAACCCGAGGAGCTCGCGGTCATTCGGCATGCGCTCGTTCGTCGCGGCGCGAGGTTTCGCGATCGGTACTGGCGGGTCGTCGGCGACGCGACTCAACCGAGCGAGCGGCGGTTTCGCGCCGCGGCCGCGGTCGCCGAGCTCGATCCGGGGAACGAAGAAAAGTGGGCCGAACACCGCGACTTTGTCGCGTCGCATCTGGCGCGGATCAAACCGTATTCGGTCGGTCCCTGGCTGGCGCTTTTTGAACCGGCGCGAATGAATCTTCTTGATCCGCTCAAGCGAGTATTCGTGGATCGATTGCGTTCGACCGACGAAAAATACACCGCGGCGCTCATCGTCGCGTCGTTCTACGCCGACGACCCCAAAATTATCAATGATTTGATTCAAGTCGCCGAGCCCGTGCAGATCGGCGTGCTGTTCGGTCATTTGCTCAGCGAAGAACATCCCGCTTCGCTCCCCGTTGAACGGACGATCGAGGACTGGATCGCGGCGACCCCGGCGCGTCGACTCGCGCTGTTGACGGGGAAGCTCGAGGGGAACGTCGATCGCGAGGTCGACGATCTTGGCGTCTCGCTCGATCCC
>JAKBCQ010000230.1 GCA_021807585.1 Planctomycetota bacterium
ATGTCAATCGCCGATCGCTCGGGTCAAAATATCAAAGCGCCTCGTTTGGATCGAGGCCGTAACGCTTGAGGCTCGCCGCGAGCGTCGCTCGCCCTCGTTCGTCGAGAGGAGTTAGCGGCAGCCGCAGCAAGCCGTTCCCTCGCCCCAAAAGCGCCAGCGCCGCCTTGAGCGGAATCGGATTGGGGGCGATCCCGAGGAGATCACGACAAAGCGGGAAAAGCTTCGCGTGCCGCTTCCTCGCCTGATCGATCTCGCCGCGATCGAACGCGTCGATCATCGCCGCGACATCGCGCGGGATGAGATTCGCGGCCACCGAAACGACCCCCTCGGCGCCGACCGCGAGCATCGGTAACGTGAGCGAATCGTCACCCGATAAGACCGTGAGATCGGTGCGACCGATAATTTCACTGACTTGATCAAGCGACCCGCTCGCCTCTTTGACCGCGATGATCCGCGCCGACCGCGACAGCCGTTCGATCGTCTCGGGCTCGACATTACGCCCCGTGCGACCGGGGATGTTATACAAAACCAGCGGGATATCGACGCTTTCGGCGATTTTGGCGAAGTGCGCGTAAAGCCCTTCCTGCGTGGGGCGATTGTAATACGGGGCGACGAGAAGCGCGGCGTCGGCGCCCGCCTTGGATGCGAATTTCGTCAGTCGAACCGCCTCAGCGGTCGAATTCGACCCCGTTCCCGCCATGATTTTGGCGCGCCCCGCGGATTGCTCGACGACGAGCGCGATCACACGCTCGTGCTCGTCATGTGAAAGCGTGGGGGATTCTCCCGTCGTGCCGACGGGGCTAAGAGTCGGCGTTCCCTGGCCGATCTGCCAATCGACCGATTTGCGCAATGCGGCTTCGTCGATCCCGTTTTCGGTGAAAGGGGTCGCCAGCGCCGTCGTGCAACCGCGAAACATTCGACCTTTCGTCGCCATCGTCACATCCTTGGCTCTATCAAACAAGGAAAAACTCGCTGGAACATCATAACAATCAGTTAATCAAGGGAATGAACGCTCGTCCGCCGCATTCGCGGCGATCACGCCTCGAATCGGCGAGGTCGCCGCGGCGATCACGTCTTTCATCTCGCGCACCGCGCGATCCAAACCGACAAATACGGCTCGGGCCACGATCGCATGACCGATATTGAGCTCTTCCATTCCGGGAATCGCCGCGATCGGCGTCGTGTTTTTGAGAGTCAGTCCGTGCCCCGCGTGCAGTTCGATTCCCGCGGCGACGAGCTGCGCCGAGGCGCGACGCAACGCCGCGAACTCGACCTCGTTCCCCCGCGAACCCGTGGCGTTCGCGTATCGACCCGTGTGCAGCTCGACCGCGTCGACGCCGAGCGCGATCGCGGCTTCAACCTGCGCCGGATCGGGATCAATGAATAAACTTGCGATCAAATCGTGCTCGCGACAGCGAGCGATCATCGACGCGATCCGATCGCGCAGGCCGACGACGTCGAGCCCTCCTTCGGTCGTCAACTCGGCGCGACGCTCGGGAACGAACGTGAGTTGATCGGGGCGAACGACGACCGCCAGTTCAAAAATCTCGGGAGAAAGCGACATCTCGAGGTTCAAAATCACCCCGATCGATTCACGCAATAAACGAAGATCGCGATCTTGTATGTGTCTGCGATCTTCGCGCAAATGAATCGTAATCCCGTCGGCGCCCGCCAGCTCGGCGACGACCGCGGCCTGCACCGGGTCGGGCTCACGCCCCCCCCGAGCTTGCCGTAACGTTGCAACGTGATCGATATTCACCCCTAGGCGAGGCATGGCCTGCATATCTCGAAGTATCGTCAAAAGATAAAACCCAGGGGGGGAATCACAAGGCTAAGCACGACACACAATATTCATGTCGAAGACCGGTGGATTGTACCAACGCCGGCAAGCCCTTGGAAGCGATTTTCGGAAAAACGACGAATTCACGCCGGATCTCCTCGTTCGATTCCAAGATAACATGAGACAAACCTCCGTGACGATCGTATTCTGATTCATCCGTCATCAAAATCATTCTCGCTTTGCTCTTGGCTCGACGATGATGTCGACGCGAACGTATCATAAAACGTGGGAAGACGTCCAAGGAAGACCGAATCGACCGACGAATCCCTCAAAGCCGCGCCGGTTCGCCGACACCATCCATGCCGAATCGACGGACGAATCCCCCAAAATCGCGCCGGCTCGCCGAAACCGCACGCCTTACGCCGACCGTTCTATTCAAAGCGATGATCCGCGGTCGATCCAAACAAGTCGATCGCGGCGAGCCGCGGGCGATCTTCTCGCGCATTCTCACGCATGCGAATCGTGCGCCGATTAAGTTGTGCCGGCATGCCTTGATCTTGTATTCGCCGTGCGGTCGAATTTCAGGGACGTCGTTCCAATCCGATCAACCTCCCGATAGACTCGTCAACAACGACACGTAAGGAAGGAAAAGCGCCAAGATGATAAAAAGGACGAATCCCGCCATCATTACGATCACAAGCGGTTGAATCAAGCTCCCCAAATTCTTTATCATGTATTCCACTTGTTCTTCATAATCGGCCGCGAGGCGTTCGAGGCTTTCGGGCAATTTGCCCGTCTCCTCGCCCGAATGCACGATCGCGATCACGTCGTGGCCGAACCGACCCGAAAGATCGAGCGCCTCGCTCAACTCGGTTCCCTCAAATACCAAATTCCGCGCGTTCGAGACCGCCTTCCGATAAGGCTCGGTTCGCATCACGTCGGTCGCGAGATCGAGCGACGCGACGATGTCGACTCCCCCCTCGAGCAACACCGATAACGATCGCGCCATGCGTGTCGTATCGAGCTTGCGTAATAACATTCCACAGACCGGAATGTGCAGCAATAACTCGTCGATAATCGCCTTCCCTTTGGGATTGCGATGCATCAGCCGGACGACGAAGAATCCCCCCACAAGAACCGCGGGAACGACCCACCAACCCATATCCCGCGTGAAATGACCGAACGCCAGTAATAGCTTCGTCGGCGCGGGCAACTGATCCTCGCGTCCCTTCGTCATATCAGCTAAAAATGACATAATAATAGGTAGAATTACAAACGTGAACAGCATCATCACGCCGAGCCCCGCGAGGAAGATCGTCGCGGGATAAATCAGCGCCGCGCGGGCCTGGCGGAAAAGCCGCTGTTTCGCCTCGTAATGCCGCGACAATTCGCGGAGCGTCTCGGGAACTCCGCCGCGCGTCTCGGCGACTCGAATCATACTAATAAATAGCGAATCGAATGTATCTTTTTCCCGCGCCATCGCCTCGGTCAAATCGTCGCCGCGACGAATGCCGCGGGAAATTCGACCGATCACCGGACCCAGCGGCGATCGCGAAAATTGCTTCTCCAAGCTCGTGAGCGCCTTGCCGAAATCGACCCCGGCTTCAAGGTACGCCGCGAGTTGACGGCAAAAAACCGCTAACGCGCCCACTCCCACCCTGCCGAAGACGAGACGCTCGGCCCAACCGGGACCGTTTTCGGCGGCAGGCTCGTCGGCGATTTTCATCTTCTTCCAATCGCCGCCCCCAGCCGATGATCGCGAACCCCCCGACGATGAACGCGATCCCGACGCAGGCGCCGGCCGCCAAGTGCTCGGACCGAGACCGCTCGTCGACCCCTCTTCATTCAACTTGCGCTCCGAATCCTTCGGCCGGGAGGATGAGGTTTTCGACGGTTTTTCGCTCGGGTCCTGGCTCATCCGCGAAACTCCCGGTACTTTGAACGAGAACCATGAAACCAATATTTCAAGACATCGAGCCCGTCATGAATTATGACTTGAGTCGGATCGATATCACGAATTATCCTCCTCGCGACCACTCACTTCAAGCCCGGCGAGGGTTCCCTCAAAGGATTATCGTTTCAGCGTATCTTTGTGCGTCGCTTTGTTGTATGCTTCTGTTCGGCGTCATTGACGTGCGATTGACCGCCGACGATCGGCGCGTCGGGCGTCGAGCCGTCGTCGTCTCCACCGATTGCGGCGCCGATTGCGACGATCAATGGGCGGTCGCGCATCTCGCATTGATGCACACGATCGATCTGAAAGCGATCGTCACATCGCACGCTCCGGGTTTGACTCCCGCGGCCGCGGCGGCGAAAACGCGCTCCGTCCTCGCGTCGCTCGATCTCAAAAAGACTCCGCGCGTGATCGAAGGCGCTTCTTCGCCCCTCTCCCGAGGCGATACCCCGCGCGATACTCCAGGGGCTCGTACGTTGATCGACGAGGCGCGGGGACGTACATCGCACGATCGATTGACCGTGGTGATGATCGGCGCCGCGACCGACGTCGCGTCGGCTCTCCTGATCGACCCCTCGCTCGCCGAGCGGATCGAGGTCGTCGCGATGGGGTTTGAAAGCTATCCCAAAGGGACCGACCCCTGGAACGTCAAGAATGATGTCAAAGCGTGGCGGGTCGTACTCGAATCGAACGTTCGGCTCGTCGTGGGCGATTCGGAGGTCACGCGCCGCCGCTTGAAAATGAATCCCACCGAGGCGAAGAGGCGATTGCCGCAAAACGATCCTGTTTCGTTGATGCTGATCGGCGAACTCGTTCGTCGGCTTGATGAAAACCCGGCGTTCGCCGAAAAGGAGACGGGTGAAAAACGGACGTGGCCGATCTGGGACGAAGTAACGGTCGCTTATTTATTGGGGATGACCAAAACGAAAACGGTACCTCGACTTCGGCTTTTGGACGATCTCACTTTCGATCAAGAGCGGTCGGCGGGTACGATCGATTGGGTGACCGAGATCGATCGCGAGGCGCTTTTCGTCGATCTCGCCGATCGGATCAAAACGAACGCCGCGCAAAGACACTAGTACGCGTGGAAGCGATCGCGGGGAGTCGACGAAACGTCGAGCGATTCGATCGCCGATCGTCGCCTTGAGAGCCGGAGGAACGAGACGATGTCGGGGCCTCGGTTGATCGACATGATGGGGCTGATCGCGGGTTACGGAACCGCGGCGCTTTTGATGCGCGCGTTTTGGCCGGCCTCGGGTTTATCAACACCGCTACATGCCGGCATGCTATTTTTCGAGTATTTTTGGCTGGGATTGGCGATGAGCGGGCCGGTGCTCGTGGGGTGGGATCGACGCGAACACCGCAATCCGGCGGCTTTGGCGGATTCAGGCGAGCCGTCGACCGGTGGATCGCGGCGGACGAAGGCCGAGATCGCGTGGCTGATGATCGGCGCGTATTGGATCGGCCTGACGATTCTCGCGACTCCGGGGCGATTGCCGGTCGACACCCGGATCGTTTTGATCTTTCAAATTGTGATCGTCGTCTTGGCGGCGATCTTCGCTCCCGGTCGAAAACAACCCGAAGCCGACGGAACAACGTGGACCCACAAGGCCGCGGTCGGCCTGCTCGCGGCGTGGCCGCTCGCGTGGATCGATCTCGTCGCGCTCAGTCTCGAATGATTGATCGGGTTATCCGGATTGATCAATTACATGCGAAACTATAATAGATGAACAAAATAAATGACGGCGATACAAAGAACGAGAATCGGACCGAGGAATCGATCGATCGATCGGCGATCGGCGAGCGCGGGACGGTGTATTTCATTGGAGCGGGGCCGGGCGATCCCGATCTGATCACGGTGAAAGGTCGCGATT
>JAKBCQ010000231.1 GCA_021807585.1 Planctomycetota bacterium
TCCAGGCCGAGCCGAGAGCCGTCGGAGAGGGTTGCGTCGAGAAAGATCGCTTGGGGCTCGGGGTATTCGACGATCGCGGGGTCGAAGCCGATCGCCTGAACGCCCGTGCGATCGAGCCGTTTCTCTTTGCCGCCGATCCGCAACGTCGTTTTTGCGACGTCGAGGCCGAGAAAACCGCCGACGAGTCGGTCGCCGTTCATCAGCCAAAACATCTCGGACCCCTTCGGTTCGCCGAGAACGCTCCGACGGAGCGCGAACGCATGATCGGACTCTACCGGGGGTGATAAAATCATACCTTGAATCGAACCGAGAGGGATCGAAACGTCGCCGAGGAGAAACGACCGCGCGAGCAGGTTCGTCTCGGTCGTCAGGCTCAGGACGGCGCGGAGGCGGTCCCCTTGTGGGAAGAGGATTTGCGCCCCCTCGGGAGGAAAGGGAGGGGGCGGCTCGCGACGTTGAAGTTTGAAGACATGATCGAGCCGTAGCGATCGTGGATGCGCGGTCGGCCGCCGTTCTTCCCCCGCTTTGGCGCCCTCGATCGCGGGGGTAAGTTCGATCAGATCAAGCGCGTTCCGCTCACAATCGAGCGCGCGAAGCTGCGCCGAAAAACGCTCGCCGTCGATCGTCGTCGCCTCGAAGACGGGCTCGGTCGAAACGATCGCCGGGGTGGGCGGAGGAGGGGCGAGCTGATCGTCGGCGGCCGCGGGCGCCGCCAAAGCCGCCGCCGCGACGAGCGACAAGACCCCCGCCGCGAATCGATCGAAAGAATCAGTTAATAAAATTTTCATATTGTTATCGCTGAAAAATCGGCAAGTGGTTATATGGGATTTGGAGAATAATCGTCGCCATCGCGACGCCGTATTCGTCGCATGCGCCGTCGTTCCAGACGCCGCGCGACGATCTGCGTCGCAGGAGTTCGTCGCGAATCGCCGGATACCATTCGTTCCAATCGGCGCCGCCGCGGATCCACATCGCCTGAGCCGCGTAATAATGCCCGTAAAAGTAAAAGTTATTAAGATTCATATGAGAAGACCGCCCGGGAATGTGCCGCCGCAGATATTCGACGCCGCGATCAACCTCTTTGGAATCGTAAACCGACGCGCTGTACAAGGCGACGACCCCCGCCGCCGAACGCGGAAACGCGCTCCCGCCCCCCGCCGAAAGCTGATAACGAAAGCCGCCGTCGTCGTTTTGAGACATTTTAACGTATTTAATACATTTTTCGACGGTCTCTTTGGGAACATAGATCCCGGCGTTCCGCGCGGCGCGGAGCGCGTTGATCTGGCAAACGGTGACCGAGAGATCGGCGTCGGCGGGAACGGGCTGATACCGCCAGCCCCCTTCGTTGTTCTGACACCCCAGGATCAAGCGGACCGCGTCGCGCAACTTCTCGCCGATCTCGGGACGATGCGTCATGCCGTAAGCCTCGGAGAGAAAAAGCGTGCCGAAACCGTGAGAATACATCGGTCCGTACGACGCGGCGTTGGGAACGTTGATAAACCCGGTCCGAGCCGTGTTGTCAAGAACATAGCCGAGAGCCCGCTCGATCTCCTTACCGAAAGGCCCGCGGCCGGGGCTCGAACCGTTCGCCATGAAGGCGAGCGCCGCCAAGCTCGTCACCGCGATGTTGCCGCGATAAATCCCGCCGCCGAACGAACCGTCGGCTTGTTGCGTTTTGGCGAGCCACACCAAACCCTCCTCGATCGCCCGCTCGGTCTCGCTCGTCATCAACTCGGCCGATCCCTCGGGAACGTCCCCCTGACGCGTATCGGCGAACCCCCCCGTCTCCTTCGCGGGATGATCCGATCGCCCCCCGCGCGGAGGCTGCGCCGCTCCCCACGCCGTCGCGATCGAAACGATCAGGACGAACGAAATCGTCGTGCGAATTCGACGGGAGAACATGAAACCGACCTCATAACATGTAATCTTACCGTTGAAAAATCGGTAAATAATTGTTGGGAATTTGAAGGATGATCAGCGCCATCGCGGTTCCGTACTCGTTGCAGATGCTGTCGTTCCAATAACCGAGCGACGACTGCCGTCGAATCAATTCTTCGCGAATCGCGGGATACCATTCGTTCCAATCGCCGCCGCCGCGGATCCACATCGCCTGCGCCGCGTAATAATGACCGTAAAAGTAATGGCTGTAACGCTGGGAAAACTTGATGTCGGGAAGGAATTGCTTGAGATACTTGATCCCCTCGTCGACCTCCTTGGCGTCGTAAACCGAGGCGCTGTAAAGCGCCACGACCCCCGCCGCCGAACGCGGAAACGCGCTCGCCCCCCCCTGCAACATATAGCGAAACCCGCCGTCGGGATTCTGCGATTGCTTCACATACTTGATGCACCGCTCGACCGTCTCTTTGGGGACGAAAATCCCCGCGTTCCGCGCGGCGCGAAGCGCGTTGATCTGACAAATCGTCACCGACAAATCGGCGTCGGCGGGAACGGGCTGATACCGCCAGCCCCCTTCATTATTTTGTGTATTAATGATCAAGCGAATCGCGCTTTGAAGTTTTTCGCGGATGTCGGCGCGGTGCGTCATGCCGTAGGCCTCGGCCAAAAACAAGGCGCCGAAGCCGTGCGAATACATCGGCCCGTGGGTCGCGGCGTTGGGCACCGAGATGAACCCCGAGGGAGACGTATGCGACATCACATAATTGAGAGCGCGATCGATCGCGGTTCCATAAGGCCCCCGACCCGGCGACGATCCCCCCGCCATAAACGCGAGCGCCGACAGACTCGTCACCGCGATATTGCCGCGATAAACCGCGGCGCCAAACGAACCGTCGCCGTTCTGCTGCTTCGAAAGCCACGCAAGACCCTGCTCGATCGCCTGATCGGTCTCGGCGGTCATCAACTCGGCCGCCCCCTCGGGAACGTCCCCCTTACGCGTATCCGCGAATCCCCCCTCCTCCTTCGCCGGAGGCGGCGATTTCGGATCCTGACGCGCCGGAACCCATGTCGACGTCGCGAAAACCGCCGCGGTCGCGACGATCGCAATCAAACTCCGTCCCCGGCCGCACCCCCGTCGCGTCGTGTTCATTCCGAATTCCCCCTCGTCAAACTCTTCTTCGATACCGAGAGATAATACCTACGAATGAGCATCTCTTTAACAGGAAGCGGTTTTTCGTTGGCGACGTTTTCGACGTCGGCACGGAGCTCGGCCTGCAAATCGCCCCAAATTTCTTTGCCGCCGGGAGTGTTCGTTTTGGGTTTGGGCGCGGCGGGCTTGGTGTACGGAGCATTCCCCCCCGTATTCCCTTGATTTTGCGACAACCCCTGGTTGTTCCCGGGTTTACGACCCGCCTGACGAACCGTCCTGATCACCTTCCCCCCTTGACCCTTAAATTCTCCTTTGCGAATCCGTTCGATCAGATCGTCGATCCCCTTGACAATCTGCTCCTGCTCGGCGCGCGTCTTCTCTCCCGTATCGGGCTGGGAGAGCCGACGCTCAACCTCACGCATTTTCTTGATCGTTTCACTCAGCGGACCCGATTTGCTCTCCTGATCGTCGTCGTCCCGCCGCTTCTTTTTATTCCTTCGACCCAAAATCTCCTCCAACCGATCGTCGAGCGGCTTCTCCTCGGGCTTGAGATCGACGTCCCCCTTCGCAGTCTTCGCTGGGTCGGCGGGAGCCGCATCCGCCGAAGGCTTCCCCTTCGACTCGGGTTGATCGGTCGGCTCCGAAAGCTTCTCAAGCAATCCGTCAAGCGCCTGATCCTTCGAATCAACTTCGCCGGGCTTCGGCGCGCCCTCGGCGCCCCCCTTCGGCGCCGCCGACTTCGAATCCTCAACCTTCTTCAACAACCGGTCGAGCGCGTCGTCCTGAGCCCACGACGACGCGGGAACCGCGAAAATCAAGCAACCGATCATCAAAGATACGTGAAGAAAACATGTTTTCATCTTCGTGTCACTCCTCTCCGTCGTCGCGTCTCGGTTTGGTCATATCGCGCGCGATATCGGCGACGGCTCGCTGATCGTCCTTGACTCGATCGAGTTCGATCGTCTGATCGGCGTCGAGCTTCTTTTTGCGTTCCAGAACCTGATCGAGCGCCTCGGTCCGCTCGTTGATCTCAAGTTGAAGCGTTTTCAGCATCTTGAGCTGCGCCGAGGTTGGAATGTCGTCGTTATTCCCGCCTCCTCCTCCGCCTCCGCCGCCCCCTCCGCCGCCTCCGCCGCCCCCTCCGCCCGGTTTGGCGGGATCGGGTTTAAGCGATTCGAGCAATTGCTTAAACCGTTTGGCCGCGGACCGCTCGGGACGCTGCGACGACTCGTCGGTCTTCAATTCCTGCAAACGTCGAGCCGCGAGATCCATTTCCTGCGCGGCCTTCTTGAGCGTGAGAGCGAAAACGGGCGCCCCTTCGAGCTTTTCGACAAGCTCGGCGGTCTCGTCTTTGATTCCCTCTTGCACTTGTCCAAGCTCGCGCACCCCCGCGCGGATCGCTTGAGGAAGCGGCCCTTTGGCTTCGGTCCGTTTCTTGTCGTACGACTCGGTTTCGGCGACGATCTTATCCTGCCGCTCGCCGATCGATTTGAGGTCGGCGTCGATCTTGGCGAGGAGTTCGGTCGCGAGCTTCTGCTCGGCGTCGCGCCGCGCCTCTTCGAGCTCATCCTGAGCGTCCTGAAGATCGGCGAGCGATTCCTCCTCGTTCTGCTCGGCGTTCTCGCCGTCGTCGTTATCGAGGTTTTCACCCGCCTTGGCCATCTTGGCGGCGGCCTTGGCGCCGGCGGCGGCCGCGGCTTCGGCCTTAATCTTCTTAAGCCGCTTGAGCCGCTCTTCGAGTTCTTTCTTAACCTGAGCCTGTTCTTTGGCGAGTTGTTTCAGCCGATCGGCTCGTTGCTTGGGATCGGGATTTTGCCGCGCCTGCTTGGTGTTGAGCAGATTTTGCGCCTGTCTGCGCGCCGATTGGGCGAGATCTTTCTGAGCCTGCTTCAGCTCTTTAATCAGCCTGGAGAGCTCGCGTTCCCGGTGATTTTCAAGCGCGGAAACGAGATTCTTGAGATCGGCGCGTTCCTGATCCTGCCCTTTCCGCGCGTCTCCCATCTGGTTCTTACCGATTTGATCGGCGGTCTCTCGCATTTTGGCGGCGGTCTGTTGCTTCTCAACCCGCTCCCCCGCTTCCTTAAGCGCACCCGCGGCGGTGGGATCGTTCGCCTCCTCGCGTTTGGCCATCTCTCCCATCTTGGAGGCGAGCTTTTGGAGCCGATCGCCGATATCTTTTTGACGCGCTTTGATATTTTCCAGATCGGCGCGGCGCTCGGGTTCGAGCTGTTCGGGCTTCTTGCCGGTGACGTCGGGCTTCGCGGCCACATCGTCGGTCTTCTTCATCGTCTCCTCGTGTTCCTTGAGGAGAGCCTTGGCGTCTTTCACGACGCCGCGGAACGTCTCGAACTTGCCCAAGCCTTCAAGCATCTTATCGAGCTCGGAAACGATCGCCTCTTGATGACGATCGGCGCTCGCGAGTTCGATCTTGGGCTCGCCGGGCCGATCCGCCTCTTGAGGATTCGCCGCGTCCCGCTCCTGATTCGCGTTCGCTTGCTCGCCTTGCGGCGAAGGAGATTGATCACCTTTCGATGATTCACCCGAAGACGCCT
>JAKBCQ010000232.1 GCA_021807585.1 Planctomycetota bacterium
AAACGAACCCTTCGGCGTATCGCCGGGGCGTGCACGCGCTCGCGATCGTCGCCGCGGCGTTCACCTGGCCGCTCCTCCTTTCGGGAGGACAGGTGACGACCTACCGCGTGGGGATGGCGGTTCCCGATTGGCCGACGACGTTCGGCATCAATATGTTTTTGTATCGTTTTGTTGATTCAACATGGGGCGTTTTCATCGAACACCGTCACCGCTTGTTGGGGGCGGGTTTGGGGTTGATTTCGATCGTGCTCGCGGTCTGGTTCACGCTTCGCGAACGTCGTCTCGGCGTCAAGCTGCTCGGCTGGGGAGCGCTCGCGGGGGTCGTTTTACAAGGTTTGCTCGGCGGCTTGCGGGTCCGGAACAACTCGACCGAGCTCGCGCTCGTTCACGGTTGTTCGGGACAGGCGGTTTTCGGCGTGATGGTCGCTCTCGCAGTCGTCACGAGCCGCAAATGGATCGATTCGGCGGCGAATCGCGACGAATCGCGCGGAACGCGGGCTTATTCGCTCGGGTTTCTCATTTTAGTGTATGCACAAATTGTGATTGGCGCGATATTGAGACATTTTGGATCAATGTTAATCGTTCATGTTTGCATGGCGGTTTGCGTGATCGTCGCGGGGTGCGTTTTATCGGTTTCGGTGCGATCGAGCGAGCGGGAACGGACCGCGGTTCGAGCCGCCGCGGCGCGGTTGTCGGGGGCGATCGCCGCGCAGGGGGTGTTGGGCGTTTCGGCGTGGTGGATGTTGCGGCCGTTCGACGGCGTCGCTCGTCGCGTAACCACCTGGCAGGCGATCGCGCGGACGGGTCATCAGGGGACGGGGGCGTTGGTGTTGGGCGCCGCGGTTTCGCTGGCGTTGTGGGCGTGGCGTCCCTGGTTCGCTCGCGTTTTCACGAGTTCATCAGATACGTTCGGATCTACCACCTCGGTATCGGTTCGAGAACTGGAGGTCGTGGCATGAAGGCCGAAGCGGCGACTCTCACGGGTGCGATCCCGCTCCCTTCGACCGTCGAATCGACTCCGAGTCGCTTCGCGGCGTTCCTAGAGCTGACGAAGCCCAGACTGACGATGCTGGTTCTGCTGACGGTTGCGGCGGGCTACGTCGCGGGGGCGCGACGCGCGTCGAATCCCGCGGTCGTGCTCTGGACCGTGCTCGGCGCGGGGCTCGTCGCGGCGGGCGCGTCGGCGTGGAATCAGGTGTTGGAGCGAAAGCGCGACGCGCGGATGCGTCGAACCGCGTCGCGGCCGATTCCGACGGGAATCGTGACGCCCGTCGAGGGAGCGATTTTCGGCACGGTGATGGCGATTGTGGGATGCGTATTGCTCGCCGCGACATCGCGGCCGATCGCCGCGGTCGTCGCCGCATCGACTTTCCTCTTATACGTGCTTATTTACACACCACTTAAGCCGAGGACGACATTGAACACGGCGATCGGGGCGATTCCAGGGGCGTTGCCTCCGGTGATCGGCTGGTCGGCGGCGACGGGAAGGCTGGGGATCGAGGCGACGGCGTTGTTCCTGATCCTCTTCCTCTGGCAATTTCCCCACTTTTTAGCGATCGCCTGGATTTACCGCGTTGATTATCGTCGCGGCGGGCACAAGATGTTGCCTTCGGTCGATCCCGACGGATCGATCACGTCGCGGCAAGCGTTTTGGTACGCTCTCGCGCTCGTTCCGGTCGGTCTTTTGCCGACGGTCGTCGGGCTCGCGGGTCCGTTTTATTTCGCCGGGGCGTTCGTCGTCGGGCTTTTTTACCTGGTTGCGGCGACGCGTTTCATGACGACGACGAACGACGCCTCGGCGCGACGTTTGTTGTGGTCGTCGTTCCTATATCTCCCCGCGGTGCTGGCTCTTTTGCTCGCGAATCCGACCCCCGACGTTCGAATCGCGGCGCTTCCCGCGATCGACCGAGTCGTCGCCGCCGATTCACCCTAATATTACATGCGTTCACGTAAGTTTGTGAATTTTTAACCCCATTTTCGGGACTCCGAGAGACGAAAGCAGGAAACGAAACGATGTCGCACGCCGCCACGATCCCGACGGGTCTGATCGCCGCGACCGCCCAGGCCGAGCCCCGCAAGGCTCCTCCGCCGACGCCTGGGAAGGTTGCGATGTGGCTGTTTTTGGCCACCGAGGTCATGTTCTTCACGGGCCTGATCGGCTCTTACATCGTCCTTCGAGCCGGCAGTCCCAAATTCGCGTATGCGAATCTTTATTCGCCCGGGACGACCGCTGAGAAGATTCCCACGGCGATCAAGAACGACCCCAAGCTCAAGCAATTCACCTGGCCTCAGCCGTACGATGCGACGACGAACCCGCTTTCGATCAACCTCACCGCGATCAACACGTTCATTCTCATTTGTTCATCATTGACGATGGTGTTGGCGCTTTCGGCGGTCCAACGCGGCGACCAAAAGAATTTGACGAAGTGGCTGGCGGCGACGGTCGCGATCGGAGTGGTATTTTTAGGCGTTCAGGTATTTGAATATTACGAGCTGATGTTCGGCAGGCATTATCCCGTCGGGATCAGCGGCACGGGGCATTTCCGGCCGTCGGTCAGCCTGTTCGCGTCGTGCTTTTTCACGATGACGGGCTTTCACGGAGCGCACGTGACGGGAGGAGTGATTCTCCTTTCGTGCATTCTGATCCAATCGCTTCGCGGCACGTACACCAAGGAACACCACAGCTCGGTCGAACTCGCCGGATTGTATTGGCACTTCGTCGACCTGGTGTGGATCATTCTGTTCACCGTCGTTTACCTCGTTTGATCGCCCGCGCTTGACGGCGCACCCGAAATCCTCTTTCGCAAGGTATCCAAACATGAGCGAAACCGCGGCAACGCACGATCACGGCGATCATTCGGGATCGCACAGCAATTACATGAAAATCTGGTACATTCTTCTCGTGATGACGATCGCCGAATATTTTTACGCGATGTTCGCGGGAGAATTGTTCGGAATTCCGATTTTGATCGTCGGCTTGGTCGCGATGGCGTCTTACAAGGCGACGCTCGTCGCGCTCCACTTCATGCACCTCAAGTTCGAGGGGAAATGGATCCTGGCGATGCTTTTGCCGACGGCGTTTTTGATCTGCGTGTTCTTCATCGGCCTCACCCCCGACGTCGCGCTCCATTACACCGACGAAGACCTTCCCGGACTTGAAAACAACGAATCCGCCGCGACCGCTCCCGCGCAACCGGGTCGACTCGCGGCGTTGACGGTCGTTCGCTGACCGATCGGTCGGTGTCGTCGATCTAAGATCATCAGATTTTATGATCTTAGCATGCTTGCTTCAACATGTAGGTATAAATTTGAAGGGTACGTATCGCGTCGGAATCTTGATCGTCGTAGCGACCCTTGTCGGGTCGACGATGTTGTGCGCCGTGGCGCCGACGGCGGCGAAGCCGCGAGCGGCGACCGATCTTTCCGAGAATCCGTTCGCGTTGGAATCGTTCCGATTTGAAAACGAGGCGGGAAAACGGGTCACGCAAGACGATTTGACGCGAAACGTTTGGATCGCGGCGTTCATCTTCACGCGTTGTCCGCTTTCGTGTCCCAAGATCTCGTCCAAATTGGCCGAGCTTCAGCCTCGGCTAGCGGGCTCGGGGGTGAAGATCGTCAGCATCTCGGTCGATCCCGAGTTCGACACGCCGAAGATCCTCGCCGATTACGCACGTCGATTCCACGCCGACTCGGCTCGCTGGATGTTCCTCACCGGTCCTCAAAGGGAAACGTATGATCTGATCCAAAATCGCTTTAAACTGCCGGTTCAGCCCGTTCCTCCCGGTGATCGACGCGAAGGGGTCGAGGCGGTCTCTCACTCGGCGCGGCTCGCGCTCGTCGATCGCGGGAATAAGGTGATCGGCGTGTTCGAATCGGACGATCCCGATGCGATCGATTCGCTCGTCGTTCGCGCCCGCCAACGCGACGCGTCGTGGATGCCGACGCTCAACGCCGGCCTCAACGCGACATGCGGAATCCTCTTATTGCTGGGCTGGGGCGCGATCCGCCGCCGCTATTACCGCGGCCACGCGGCTCTGATGACGCTTTGCGTCGCGGCTTCCACCCTATTCCTGGGCTGTTATTTGGCGTATCATTATCAGGTGAAAGGGAGCGTGCCGTTCCGCGGCGCGGGTGTGATTCGACTGGTGTATTTGTCGATCCTCCTTTCGCACACGATCCTCGCGATCGCGGTCGTTCCGCTCGTGATCATCGCGTTGCGGCGAGCGATCGGCAAACGGTTCGTCGAACACGCACGGATCACCAAAGTTTTATTCCCGATATGGCTTTACGTTTCGATCACCGGAGTCGTCGTCTACTGGATGTTGTATCAGATGCCGATCAGCGCGTCGGCGACGCCCCTCTAATTTAAGGGTTTGCTGTTATGCGTCGATATATGCCGATTTTGATGGTTATCTTCGCGGTGCTTTTGATCGCCGAGGTCGCGCACGCGTGCCCCAATTGCGCCGAGACGATCGCGACGACCGCGGAGGCCGCCGGCGACGGTTCGCACACCCGCGAGGGGTTCTTCTGGAGCATCCTGTTCATGATGGCGATGCCGTTCTTGCTGTTGGGAACGGGAATCGCCTTTTTTGTTCGCGCAGCCCGCCGAGGCGCATTCCCCGAGCTTTGAAAATCGGCTCGATCGTCGGGCGAAGTGATCCGATGGATCTGAGTCATAAACCAAAATATCATGTGAACTTAAATATCCGTACGAATCCGGATTGTTTGGATCGATCGCGCCCGACGCGTCGTCGTTCGATTCATACCAATCGCGCGATCGACCTTTGAACGATGAAGCGGACGAGACGAATCGAATCGCGTTCAATCCGCGCATTTTCAAGAGTAAATCGATCATTCGGCGTCGCCGATTCGCGGTCGATTGTGTTCCGAATCGCTCGCGGCTAGGTCATATCGCGTGCGAATGGAAAATGACGTCTCTGTTTCGAACAAAAAATATCAATATTCTCAATTGTAAGCGGAGCGGATTGTGCGTGCGGAACGATTCGATCCCGTCGCTGATTCTTACAAAACCTGTTTCAGCCGGCGTAAGGGTTGATCTCTCGGCCGCGGTTCGCGCGATCATACACAACCAAATAAGCTATTGTTTAGATTGAATTTATCAACCGATCTATGCGAGAGTAAAGCCGGGGCGCGATCTTCTCCTGCAAGTCTGTCATTCCACGATCGCGCCCGGGCTGATCAACGCCCGCTTCGGATTGAATCCGCCGGTCGGAAACCGACCCGACTCGGCGGCGTTCGATTACGGTTGATCGTATCCTTTGATCTCACGGACCCAGATATTACGATATTTAACCGGGTTGCCGTGATCCTGGAGCGCGATCGGCCCTTTGGGTCCGTGCGGTTCGTATTTGCCGAGTGCGCGGAACGCCACGGCGCCCAAAATCGGCGTGTGATTGTGCACCAGAACGCCGTTGTGCAGCATCGTCACGAACGCGGGGCTTTCGACCGATCCGTCGGATTTAAACCGAGGCGCGGTGAAGACGATGTCGTACGTTTGCCACTTCCCGGGAGGAAGCGAAGCGTTCACAAGCGGAGGATACTGACCGTAAATCGCCGCGGCGTGGCCGTCGG
>JAKBCQ010000233.1 GCA_021807585.1 Planctomycetota bacterium
GAGATAATGTGTATTATAAATGTTCATTTTCTCGGCGGGAATATCTGAGAATTCGTTGACGTTTCGCGCCCCCCGCAGCGCGACGTACGCCTGAACCGACCGCATCCGTTCGAGCTCGAACGCGCCGATCAGTTTCATCTGAGGTTCCGAGCCGCGAAGGATAAGCTCGCGCATCAATCTTGAATCTTTCACGTCGATGAGCGCATGCGCGCCGATCCTCGCCGCCTTTCGCGCGATCAGCCGCGGCAGAGTGATGTCTTCGAGGTCGAAGCACTCGACGAGGATCGCCTCGCCGGCTTGTAAACGCGTCGAATGACCGATCAGCGTATCGGCGAGCGTTTCCCAACGTGGATCGGGCATCGTTAATCTTTCTCAATCGGGGCGAGCGGACGATTGCGACGGTTTCAAGCGTCCGTTAAGCTTTTTGCTCGGGTCGAGGCTCGTGTATTATGCTCGGATCAAGCGAATCGGGCAACGTCGACCGCTGAGACGACCCCGGCGAATCGCGGAGTCGAGACCGCACACGATCGCGGCGACAAGCAAAAACCAGCCAAAAGCGGGCCCGGGCTCGCTCCCAAAGCCTTTCGGAGACGAATCGCGGTGAATCCATTCAACCTGGCGGGCAAAGTCGCGATCGTGACCGGCGGCAACGGCGGAATCGGCCTCGGTATGGCTCGAGGCCTCGCCGAAGCCGGCGCCAAAATCGCAATCGTCGGCCGCGATCAAGCCAAGAGCACCGCCGCCGCGGCCGATTTAACCGCTTCCACCGGCGCCGAGGCCCTCCCCTTCATCGCCGACGTCTCGGTCTCCGCGCAGGTCGAACGCGTCGTCGCCGAAATCGTCACGCGCATGAAGCGCATTGATATTTTGATTAACAACGCGGGAATCAACATCCGCAAGCCGCCGCAGGATCTTTCCGAGGACGATTGGCGCAACGTGATCGACGTCAACCTGACGAGCGCGTTCCTCATGTCGAAGACGGTTTATCCCGAGCTCAAACGAGCGGGAGGCGGCAAGATCATCAACATCGGCAGCATGACTTCGATCTTCGGCGCCGGGTTCGCCGCCGCCTACGCCACGAGCAAGGGCGGAATCGTCCAGTTGAGCAAGAGCCTGGCGCTCGCGTGGGCCGAGGATAACATCCAGGTCAACGCGATCCTCCCCGGCTGGTTCGATACCGATCTCACCGAGCGCGCTCGGGCCGAAATCTCCGGCCTCCACGAACGCGTCCTCGCGCGCATCCCCCACGGTCGCTGGGGAAAACCCGAAGATATCGCCGGGACCGCGGTTTGGCTCGCCTCTCCCGCGAGCCATTATGTCACCGGAATCGCCGTCGCGGTCGACGGCGGCTACACCGCGATGCTATGAAGCTTAAACATCGCTTCGCGCCGCGGCCCGACGGGTCTTGGCCGCGGAACCGCGATCGTCCATACTGTTCGTTTCCCAAATCGGGGACGGGAGCCGGCGGCGGCTCATCCGTTTTGGGGTGTCCGAAAACCGGGAGCTGTTCATGATTTGGGGTCAGGCGGATCTGCTCGAAAAGCTGAGGGAATTGGCGCGTAACTTCTGGTGGACATGGCAGCCCAACGTCGTCGAGTTGTTCCGCGAACTCGACCCGGCGCTCTGGCGTGAAACGGGTCACAACCCCGTCGAGTTCCTCCAAAAACTCTCGCACGACCAGCTCTCCAAACGTGCGTCCGAAATGGCGCTCCACTCGCGCGTCGATTACGCCTTCCGGCGCTTGAACGAATACCTCAAAAACGAAGACTCCTGGGGCGCCACTTACGCATCGATGTTCCGCGCCCGCCCCGTCGCGTACTTCTCGGCCGAGTTCGGCCTCCACGAAAGCCTGCCGATCTACTCGGGAGGTCTCGGCGTCCTCGCGGGCGATCACCTCAAAAGCGCCAGCGATCTCGGCGTCCCCTTGGTCGGCATCGGGCTCTTTTACGCGCAAGGATATTTTCGCCAGTCGCTCGACGATAAAGGCTGGCAAATCGAGAATTATTTAAACGCCGATCCCAAACTCCTCCCCGTCGACCCCGCGCTTGGACCCGACGGCAAACCCGTGATCGTTCGCGTCGAAACGCAAAGCGGCGTGCTCCAGGCGCGGGTTTGGCGCGTCGAAGTCGGTCGCACTTCGCTCCTCCTCCTCGACTCGAACGTCCCCGAGAACAGCGAATCCGATCGCGCCCTCACCGCACGACTCTACGGCGGCGACGCCCGCGTCCGCATCCGCCAAGAACTCCTCCTCGGCGTCGGCGGTGTCCGCGCCCTCCAGGCGCTCAATATCGATCCGTCGGTTCTCCACTTGAATGAAGGTCATAGCGCCTTCGCGGTTCTCGAAATGATCCGGTTCATGATGGAATCGGAGGAGATCCCCTTCGGCGAGGCCGTCCGCGACGTCGCGGCGCGAACCGTCTTCACCACCCACACCCCCGTCGCCGCGGGACACGATCGCTTCGGCGCATCGCTCATCGATGAACACCTTGGCAAACTCCGCGAAAGCCTCAGGCTCTCGCACGAAGACTTCATGGGGCTCGGTCGCGTCTTCCCGGGAGACAGCGGCGAACCCTTCTGCATGACCGTCCTCGCTCTCAAACTCTCACGCCACGCCAACGGAGTGAGCGCACTCCACGGCCAGGTTTCGCGACGCATGTGGCAGCCCCTCTACCCCCAACTCTCCGAAGAACAAGTGCCGATCGGACACATCACCAACGGCGTCCACGCGCTCTCCTGGATCGCCCCCCAGATGCTCGTCATCTACAACAGCTACCTCGGAGGCGGATGGGAACGACGCATGCGCCATCCCGAAGCCTGGACGGACGTCCACAAAATCGAGGACGGCGAGCTTTGGGAAACGCACCAGATCCTCAAGGCGCAGATGATCGAATTCATCCGCCGCCGCCTCGTCGAGCAATACACCAGACGCAAAGAACCCCCCGAAATCCTCGAAAAAGTGAGCCAGGCTCTCGATCTCGAAGTGCTGACGCTCGGCTTCGCACGCCGCTTCGCCACCTATAAACGCGCAGGGCTCGTCTTGCTCGACGCCGAACGGATCGCTCGCATCGTCAATTCCAGCAATCGACCGATCCAACTCGTCTTCGCCGGCAAGGCGCATCCCGAAGATCACCTCGGCAAAGAACTGATCCAGGCGATCGCCCACATGGCCCGCGACGACCGCTTCTCGCATCGGCTTGTGTTCATTGAAGATTATGATATGAACACGGCCCGCCAACTCGTCCAGGGGGTCGACGTTTGGCTCAACAACCCCCGCAGGCCCCAGGAGGCCAGCGGAACCTCGGGCGAAAAGGCTTTGCTTAATGGAGTGCTTAATTGTTCAATCTTGGACGGTTGGTGGGCCGAGGCGTACGACGGTTCGAACGGCTTCTCGATCGGCCGCGGACGTTCGCACTCGAACCCCGCCACCCAGGACGAGCGCGACCATCGCGAGCTGCTCGAAACGTTGACGAATGAAGTTGTGCCGCTTTATTATGATCGGGACGCGTCCAATCTGCCGCGCGGCTGGATCAAACGTCAAAAGGCCGCGCTCCGGTCGCTCGCCTGGCGGTTCAACGCCGATCGGATGGTGATGGATTACGTGCAAAACGCGTACCTTCCGGCCGCCGGCGGACTCCCGTGCGAAGTCGGCAAGTAACCCGCAATCGGCCCGCGGCGATCGATCGACCTCGGTCGCCGCTAGAGGGGCGCATCACGCGAAAACGCGTACGGCTCAATTCTTAAGGGTGTCGAACGATGATCGGCCAGAAGCTGGGATCGTTTCAAATCGAGTCGAAGCTCGGCGCGGGAGCGATGGGCGTCGTCTACAAAGGGACAAACGTCAATACCGGACGCCCCGCGGCGATCAAGCTCATCACCACCGAATACGCTCAACGAGGCAACGCCGCCGAACGCTTCAAACGCGAGTCCGAGATCCTTCAGCAATTCCGTCATCCCAATATCGTCCGCCTCCTCGCCGTCGGCCGCTACCAGGGAACCGCGTACTTCGCGATGGAATACGTCGCGGGGAAAACCCTCGAAACGATGCTTGAGGAAAAAGAATGCGTCCCCTGGCTCGAAACCGTCGATCTCTCCATCCAAACATGCGAGGCGCTTCAATACGCTCATGAACGAGGCGTCGTCCACCGCGACCTCAAACCCTCGAACCTCATGATCAACGAAGAGGGACAAATCAAACTCGCCGATTTCGGCATCGCCAAAGACCTCGACGCCACCGCGCTCACCGACCCGGGACGTACCCTCGGAACCGCCGCCTACATGGCGCCCGAACAAATCCGCGGTACTCCCGAAGTCAGCCATAAAACCGACTTATATGCCTTGGGTATTTTGATGTTTCAGATGCTCACGGGTAAACCGCCGTTCTCGGCGGGATCGGTCGCGGCTCTGATGCACGCGCATCTGACCGCCGTTCCCCCGCGGGTGAGCGATAAAAATCCCGAGATCCCCAAGGCGCTCGACGATCTCGTCTTCGCGATGATGGCCAAAGACCCCACCGCCCGCCCGTGGGACGCTCAGGCCGTCGAACAAACCCTCCGCGACCTCCGCGATAAAGCGTCGCGCAACGAGGCGATCGCCATGGTGCGAGCCGAAATGCCCACCGTCGATATCGGTAAATCAACAAGTAAATCCTCGAAGCAGGATTTGAAATCCAAGAAAAAAAGGAAATCTTCAAAAGAATTTCCGATCACTCGTGGACAGATCGAAACCGCGTCGCTCGTCGCGCTTTTGTTGATCGTCGGCGGAGCGATCGCGTATTTCCTCTGGCCGCCGAGCGCCGGCTATCTCGTCAAACAGGCCGAGCCGCTCATGGCGAGCACGCAATACAGCGATTGGATCACCGCCAAAACCGATTATCTCGACGAACTCGAACGCCGTTTCCCCGATCATCCCTATCGCGAGAAAACCGAGCCCTGGCTCGATCGGATCGCGATCGAAAAGGCTCGGAGCCGCGCCGGCGTGATCGAGAACCGCAATCTCACGAGCTTCAGCCGCCCCAAAGGCCAAACCGAACAAATGTATTATGAAGTGTTTGAAAAAGTGGCGCAAGAATCGAAAGAGCACCGCGACGTCGAAGCCGTCAAAGTTTGGCGCGGGCTCGCCGACGCGCTCAAGAACGACCGCGCCGAACGGGGCTGGTATCTGCTGGCGCGCGAACGCGCCGATCAGCTCGATAAAAAAATCGACGATCGTCGCGCCGAGGTCGAAAGACAACTCAAACACGCCGAGGATCTTGTGATCAACGGACGCCTCGCCGACGCCAACCGGGTTCAAGAAGAAACGATCAAAGAGTTCGAGAAATATCCCGAATTGAGCGATATGATCATGAAAGCGAAAACCGAGCTCGCGGCGCGTTCTCCCAAGCCCCCCGCCGAATCGGGCGACGAAGCGACGAAAGACAAAGCGAAACCCAAGTCCGAAGCCGAGGCCGAAGCCGAAGTCCCGGCGGCCTCGACCCGAGCCGACGCCGCGACGAAACCAAAACCCGACACGCCCCCGAAGGCCCCCGTCCCCAAGCCCGAATCCTAGGCCGGTGTGTACGAGAATAAACTATGATGATCC
>JAKBCQ010000234.1 GCA_021807585.1 Planctomycetota bacterium
GGCGCAGGGGGGGATTGGTTCGGGGATGATGAGCGGCACGAGAGCAATGCCGAATGTCAGGGGAGGCGAAGTCGATGCGTCGTCGACAGGCACGGGTTCGTCGTCGAGTGCGACGCGGAGGACATCAAGCTCGCAACGGGCGGTCGGTCGAACCAAGCCCACGCGGTCGGTCTACTCGTACTATTACGGTCGAGCGGCGCGGTTTTATCCCGCCAAGCGGTAATCGCACCCCTTGTCGGAATCAAACTCGAGACCGAGTCGTTTCGTGCCGATTGTATAGATGTCAAATCGAAATCGGAAAGGTTCCCCCCGTGCTCAATGGCCAAAGATTCGTACTCTCGATCGCGGGATGCGTAAGGCGAATCGGCACGGGACGAGCGGAGTAGTGGACGCGAGGCTCGACCGCGGGCTTTGCCAAGGAACGGTCGTCCAAGGATCGGATAGGAGCCGGGTGATGGATCGCTCGAACTCGAAGGATCGCGAACGTCGAGTCGCGCGCTGGATACCGCTGATCGCGACCGCCGCGCTTTGGGCGTGCGGATGTCAGACGGTGCGAACCCCGGAAGAGAAAATCGCTGCGAGCGGCATGCCGCGTGAAAAGCAAATGACGTCGTTTCCTCCTTATATCATCGAACCTCCCGACGTACTCAATATCGAATTACTGATGGGTCTTCCCGAACGACCGCTCTCGGGAGAATTTCTCGTTCGGCCCGATGGAACCGTCAATCTCGGCTACTACGGCGAGGTTTACATCACGGGACTGACCCTCCGCGAAGCCAAGGAAAAAATCCTGCTTCATCTCCGCAAATACCTCACCGATTTCTCGTTGGGTTTGGTTAAAGAAGACCCCGAGACCAGCGAGCCGATCGAGGTGGAACCCGGCGATTCCAATCATTTAATGATTGATATCCTTGAATATAATAGTAAGGTTTATTATGTGCAGGGGGACGTTTCGGTCCCCGGGCGCATGCCGAGTCAGGGGAACGAAACCGTGCTCGACGCGATTAACAACGCGGGGGGACTGATTCCCACTTCGGCGCCGCAGAACATCAGGCTCGTGCGCCCCGCGCCCCCGGGACAATGCTGTGAGCAAGTTCTTCCCGTCAACCTTCCCGCGATCGTCAACCAGGGAGACACCACCACAAATTATCAAATCATGCCCGGCGATCGAATCGTCGTCTTCCGCGACCCGATCGTCCGCACGACGCTCTTCCTCGATCGGTTGGCTTCGCCGTTCTTTACAGTCGTCAACAGTATTCAATACTACACGTTCGCGTATCGCGGTGTGAAGTTTATCAACATCAATCCGTTGGGAATCTTCGGCAACACCTCCACGACTTCAAGCACGACGACGCGAACCTTCCCGCCGATCACCCCGACTTCTCGCTGATACACGCTCTTCGAGTCGCGTTCGGAGCCGCCTCCGACCGCGACTCGTCTACTTCGATCGATATGAATCGTAACCAAGCGCACGTCGCGGCTTAGCCGCCTTCGATCTCGGAGCGAGTCGAATGAGAATGCGGACGGGCGAATCTCCCGCGAATCAATATTGCCTTACAATCGTATTTCTATTTGTTATGGCCATCTCCGGCTGAACTGCATCATTTTATGATCGCTTTTATATTTGGAAGGATGAACCTCGCGGCGAGCCGTCGGGATTGCTTCGTACGATCGATTCAGAGTAACGGCGGAATCTCCCTCGCGAGTTCGTCGTCCCATTCGTCGAGCAGGGGCCAATCGACGGCGCACGTTCCAAAATCGGCCATATGCGTGTACGATTCGAGTCGCGTGATCGTCGCGTCCAAAAGCGCATTGTCTTTACGAAAGATCGGCCCGTGTGATGGCAGCAAATAATTGACGTCACACGCTCGAATGCGCTTGAGGCTGGCGATGAAATCAGGCAGATTCGATCCGTGGTGTGCGTCGATCACTCCCACGCAACCGTCACGGAAGATGTTGTCGCCCGAAAACAGCAGATCTCCCATTCGGAATGCGAGCTGCCCCGCGGTGTGCCCCGGAGTGCTCCAAACCTCCAGCGTTTTATCGCCGATTGCAACCGTATCCCCCTCGTCGATCGTCCAATCCACCTTACATCGCGGCATCGGTATGTGAATGTTCTGAGCGTCGATGCGAGCATATGTGAGAATCTCGTCTCCTTGTTCGAGCGGATCGACGCTTGCGGGATGCGCCGCGACTTTACAACGAAGAATCTCACGCGCCCGCGCCAGCCCCTGCGCGTGGTCGGCGTCGGCGTGGGTCGCGATGATCGTCTTGCAAGCCGAGAGGCTAAAATCCATCTGGCGGATCAATTCGAGGATCTCACCCAATTCATCTAAAAAGCCGACATCAATGAGTGCGTATTCACTTCCGCCGTCGATCAGATAAACGTTCACCCCAAGCCGACGCCGCGCCTGGACGTTCATCTCGATCACACCGGGAAAAAGATAATTGCGTTCGATCATGCTGGTTGGACTTCTCGGCCTCGCCTTGATCAGGGCGGTCGCCGCGGCCGAGGCACGTCGACGCCGCGCTTCCCGAAATGATCGCTCGAATCGTCTTTTGGATGATAAGCGATCGACGAGATCACGGCAATCGGGTCGGAGAGAATCATGAGGAGATCCGCATGAACGGCGCTTTGGGGCGGCGCGGCGCGGCGATTCGGTCGTTCGGTCCGCGTCGGACTCATCTTGTCTTTCGCAGCACGTTTTGTCTTGCCCGTATGAAGCCTATGCGTTAAAATATTGCTCAAACATGCCTGAGGCGATTCCTTCCATGAAAGCTGCGTTCGTCCCTTTAAACGGCGATCCACCGATATCGATCGGCAAGGACGTTTCGGTCCTTGGCCGGCGCGATTTCTGCGATATTCGCATCGACGATCCCAGCCTGTCCAAGCGTCATTGCGTGATCGTTAAGACCGACGGATTGTTGATCATCCGCGATCTCGCGACCACGAACGGAACGAAAGTGAACGGTCAGCGGATCCGCTGGGCGGCGCTTCTACCCAACGATAAAGTGACGTTCGGCGCTTATAAAGTGCGCGTTTATCTGGGCTCGGACGAGGCGCCTTCCCCCGCCGACCGCGACGATCGACTCAGCTCAGCGCGGAACGGCGCATCGAGTTCGGGGTCGGGGGGTATCGAGGACGAAGGCTTTTCGGCGCCTTCGCCTCCCGAGGTTCCCATCGTCACCGCCAAATCGAAACCCGCATCGCCGCGGGCCGATTCAAGCGACGAAATCCCCTGGCCCCAGGTTGTCGAAGACCCCAAAGAACTCAAGCTGGAACTCGACGACGATGACGACGACGACGCCGCGATGATCAACTTCGACGACTTACTTTAAGATATTTAGATTATTTTTATTGAACAATCAAAACACCTTTAGGGATATTCCAAGCGTTCATACCGCGTTGAGAAAGCGAAGACGGGGGCTCGGTCGTCGAACCCCCGTCGCATCAATCATCGCCGAATCGAATCGTGAGACGGCGTCGCGCCTCGGTGGCGTCATTCTCCGCAAACGTTCCGATCGGATCGCTCCGCTTCCGTTTGACGTTCCGCTTTCGGGGGAACCACGTCGATCCGAGACGCGCGGCTAGGGCTTAAACGTCGTCGCGGGTTCGGCGGATCTCGCGGCGGAGCGGGGTTCCAAGACGTTCAACCTGACGAGCATCCTCGGGTTCGAGACGGCTCGCCTGGCGATTCTCGCGCTGGATCGCCTCGTACACCTCTTGCCGGTGCACCGAGACTTCGATCGGAGCGGCGATTCCTAATCGCACTTTGTCGCCTCGGATATCCACCACGGTGATGATGATATCATCACCGATGATGATGCTTTCGTCGCGGTGTCGGGACAGGACCAGCATCTTCGTGCTCCTTACTTCCCGCCAACGAGATCCGTGACCGTCCGTGATCACGTGGCCTGGGATCGCTAACAATCGAAATTATGTCAAAACACGGGAACTTCGGCCGATCCTCAACCCCCGCTTACGCGGTGGCCCGCAAGGACGACGGACCTTGCAGAACGCCGATTCTGGGCTCGCTCAAGTCGCGCTCGAGCGGGAATCGAACGGCGTGCCGACTGGAAGTCAACACGAGCTGCCTTCCCAACCGTCGAACCGGGTTGAAAACGAGCGGTCCCTGCAAATTGACCGTCAGAACTCCCGATTCGGTTCGGTTCAAAATGAGATATGTGAGCGCCTCGCGTTCATCGTCGAGTTCGAGCGCCGAGCGATCGGCCGGCCGAAGCTCGACCTGATAATCATCGAGCGCAATCGGCGGCGCCACCAAACCGAACGCCAACTCGGGTGACGTCACACTCTGAAGCCAATACAAGCTGGCGGATTCGGGATCCGGAAACAACACGAATAACGTCGCGTTTCGAAAACCCACCAATCCTTCGGGGATTCGAATCACATCCGTTTCGTCGGCGTGAATCAATCCAAACCGGGTCGTGACGATGTTCACTTCCTGATCCTCCCGCGCCATCGGGCGGCCCAACGCGCTCGTTGAGCCGATCCGACACGACTCGACACCCTCGGTGAATTCGACCCGACCATCGGGCCGAGGTTTCTCGATCTTCCGCCGTAATCCCGGATCGATTCGCCGATTCGTCGTGCAGATGACGGTCCTTGGCGTGGAGCGATCGATCGGAAGCCGGGATCGATTCGCATTCCGCTTTCGAGCCCACCAGCCCGAGTTCCGAAGCGAATCAACCGAGCGATATATCGTCGCGCCGTCGTCGCCGGGCTCAGTCGGTTCGCGCCGAAATCACGCTCCCGCGGCCGCTTCGGACGCCTGCGACGATCGCTCCGTTCGTAACGATCCGACGACGATCACCGCGCCTTCACCCGTTCGGTTTTGTTCAACCGCGCTTCGATCCGGAAGCCCCCCACCTTCCCAGACACTCCGTCGCAAAAACGCGACACGGCCGAATACCACAACAGCGAAACATCCCCCAAAAGTATGGAATTCACGACGTCATGCTGGTAAAATCGCTTCTTTACCCGCTTGAAGATCCGAATCGACGACGGCGCCGCAAGCCTCGCGCCGCCGTCTCGGGATCGCCGCCACTCCACCCGAGTCGACGTCGTGAGTTCATTACTATTTCCATCATAATATGTCATCATCTATCAAATGTCATTCATGTGGATTGGAGCGCGCATCAAATCGAGGCGACGATCCTTGCCCGGGTTGCATGCTGATGGTTTGTATGGCGATGCACCCCTCAATCGCTCTTGACGACCTGATTGGAGACCAGCTCCCCTTCGTCCTCGAAGCCTCTTCAGTACATTCAGCGGAGTTCGATTTGGAAGCGTGCGAGTTCGAACTCGACGCGTCGTTCGAAAACTCATCCCTCGCGACGGCTTCGATCCCCTCCCAAGCGGCGCAAGTCGCCGAACGCGCCGCGGGTACGGAACGCCCGTACAATCGAGATGAACCCTACACGCACGTCCTCATTCCCCAGACCGTCGCGTCATCGCTCGCGGATCATGCCGAATTCAATACCAAGGTCGTCGCCGCGCGAGAAGAAATGCGGAACGCGACGGTCGCAACGACCACGATGAACGCAACGGTTGCA
>JAKBCQ010000235.1 GCA_021807585.1 Planctomycetota bacterium
TCGCAGCCAAAAGTGAACCCGCTCCGTCGCCCGTCACCGTGAATTCCACGGTTCGCTTCTCCATGTTGAGCATCCTTCGGAAATCAACGCGCCTCGGCGTAAAGTGCGTCGGGACGCACCCGCCGCGCCAGCGAAGGATGGCTTGTATAAATATAATGATCTTTAAACGAGAATCGCTCTTCGATGTTACGGACGAGGGTTTCTCGAACCGCGGATTGATGAGCGGGTCGGCGTCGGATCGCCTCCATCGACGTTTGACGAAGGCCGCCGGGAAACGGTCCCGGCTCGTCGAGGATGTGAAAAAAAGGGAGATACGCGCCGATATTGAGCGTGATTCCGTGATACGCGATCCAGCGATCGATCGCGATTCCGATCGACGCGACGCGATCCTCTCCGACGTAGACGCCCGGTCGGCCGTGGATTCGTCTTCCGGGGACGTCGAAATCGGCGAGTGTTGTGATGAGCGCATCGTGGAGGCGGTCGATCAGGCTGCGAACGCCGATTCCCAGGCGATCGAGCGGGAGGGCGAAATACACTCCGAGTTGTCCGGGGACGTGGAGGACGCAGCCGCCGCCTCGATTGACCCAGCGCGTTTTTAGCGACATGGCGCGTAGCTGCTCGTCGTCGGGTTTGATATGCGCTCGCGAGCCCGTTCGGCCGACGCTGATGACGGGGTCGTGCTCGCACAAGATCATTGCGGAGAGGCCCGATTCGCCCACTTCATAAACGAGCCGGCGTTGGAGCCGCATCGCGTCGTCGAAATCGATTCGTCCTAAAAAATAAACCTCGAGAGCCGGCTCGATCCCGAAGCCGGGGAGCGCCTGATCGGTCGTCGTCATCACACACCGCCCCCCGTCGGCTCGTTTCCTGAAAATCAACAAAAGTTCACACCAGGAGATCCCGAGGGATCGCCGCGATCGTCCGTTCCGCATCGTTCGATCGGTTTCCCCGCGGCGCGACGCGTCTTGCGAGTGCGACGAGGCCCGAGGTTCAGAACCATTCTAGCAGCAAGACCGCCGTTCTCAAAAGAGAAGAGCCGGTCGAATCGCCCGCGGCGGCGACGGCGTACGATTCGGCGGGAGCGACGAGTTCCCCGGAGCACGCCGAAGACGCGAAAAAGCTTCATTCGCGGGGATCGCTTGACTCCGCGTGGCGATCCATGCTTCGATATATCAGCGCAGTGTTCCGTTTCTGATTCGAATCCGTCGTTGACCTCGCGAGCTTTCCGTGGCAAAGTACGTTTGATCGAGGCCTCGACGCGAACCCGGTGAGGAAAATGACATGGAATACACCGAGGCGATCAGCCGCATCAGCGAAATTCACGAGCATCTGGCCAAAGGCGAGGTGTATCGCGGGTTCCGCTCGGCGCCGATGGCGATCTCGGGGCTGTTGGGGCTTTCCGCGGCGATCGCTCGACCCGTCCTCTTTCCCTCGGCCGAATCGGGATCGATTCTTGTTTACTGGATCATCGTCGCGGCGCTCTGCGCGATCATCGGCGGCAGTGAAACCGCATATTATTATCTGTTTGTCGATGATGAATTCGGCCGCAGGCGAACCCGCAAGGTGTTAAGCCAATTCGTTCCGTGTTTGGCGGCGGGAGGGGCGATCACGTTCGGCCTGGCGCGGCGCGACCCGAGTTTGATCGAATATCTTCCCTCGCTCTGGGCGATCGTCTTCAGTTTGGGGGTGTTTGCCGCGCGACCGTATCTTCCCCGCTCGATCGGGTGGGTGGCGCTTTATTATGCGATCACGGGGTGTGCGCTATTGATCGGGATCGATCGTTGCGGCGGGTATTTCGATATCGAGATCGGCGGAGCATTCGGGATCGGTCAATTGGCGGCGGCGCTCGTCTTTTATTGGAACCTTGAAAGGACGGAACATGCCTAGCCCTGGCGGAGTGAAGAAGCGAAAGGACTCTGAAGGCGAAGTCGCGGGTGATCACGGCCGGCACGCGTACGATCGGCTCGACCGGGTGTTGCACGAGAAGGCTCGGCTGGGGATTCTCACATCCTTGATGACGCGTCCGGAGGGGCTTAACTTCAACGAACTGAAGCAGCTCTGCGCGCTCACCGACGGCAACCTGAGCCGCCACATCGACGTCTTGCACGAGGCGGGGCTGATCGAGGTTTTGAAGGGCTACGAGAACAATCGACCGAAGACGATCTGCAAGCTGACTCCCGCGGGGCGCAAACGGTTTCTTGAATATCTCGCCGAGCTCGAGCGTGTGATCCACGACGCGCTTCCCGAGGGCGTATCGGCGCCCGAGTCATCGAAGAAAGGCTCGCCTCGGGGGGCTTTGAGATTCGGTCCGGCGTGAGAGCCGATGAACACCACGGTATAAACACGTGTTGTTATTTTGGAACAATACGCCCCGAACGAACGGGGAGATCGGAACGGGTTGTTTCGAGCGAGATGATGTCGTTTGGGGCGGCGCGCTTTTGAACGCCTTTGCGGCTTTGCGGTGGGGTCCGCGTCGCAAGACTTCCTTAAGCATAATAATATATTTATAGTATTGATATTTGGATGCAAGCCTGCGATTGGGCGGGCTTGACGATCGTTCGAATTCGGCTCGGCGTCGATCGCGCACGAAATTGTCTTGATCGAGTTGATGTGTGAATTTTTGCGTATCGAGTTGAAATTGGTCGTTTCGGCCGGCCGAGAGGGCCGCGAACTCTATATGATCACGGCGTGTCGAGCCGAATTCGATGACGCCGCCGCCGACCGAATTCGGTTCTCAATCGGTGGAAACCCTGGAGCGGATGACGATGCCGAACGAGCTGGAAACGTTTCCCAATCAATTCCCCAATCGTGATTACGAGATTGAGATCACGTGTCCCGAGTTTACGGCGGTCTGTCCGAAGACGGGTCAGCCCGATTTTGGCGTGATCAGGATCGCTTACGTGCCGGACGCGGTTTGTGTCGAGCTGAAAAGTCTGAAACTGTACCTGCAAGCGTACCGCGATAAAGGGATTTTTTACGAACATTCGATCAATACGATCCTCGACGATCTGGTCGCGGCGTGTTCACCGAGGCGGATGACGGTGACGGGAGACTTCACGCCGCGGGGGGGGATTTCGTCACGGATTATCGCGCGTCATGAAAAATCAGCGTAATTCGATAAATCCGACGCCGGGATCGGTCCGATTCCGTATGATTCCTGTATCGGTCCCCCCAAGCGAAGCGAACGGTCTCACCAAACTTTCCGAACAGGCTGAAACCATGCGTTCGAGCATATTGACGCTGACGACCGATTTTGGAATCCAAGGTCCGTATGTCGCCGCGGTGAAGGGGATCGTTCTTGGGCTGGCGCCCAAGACGGTATTGGTGGATGTCACGCACACGATTGCGCCCCAGAACGTCCTTGAGGGGGCGTTTGTGCTTGGGAGCATTGTGGGGGCGTTCCCGCCGGGAACGGTTCATTTGGGAGTCGTCGATCCGGGCGTGGGAACCGATCGAAGGATCATCGCGGTTGAGGTTGCGGATCAGTGGTTTATCGCGCCCGATAACGGATTGCTCACATGTGTCGTTCGTGACCGAGAGCCGAGTCAGATCCGTCATGTGGTTAATCCCTCGATTCGTCGCGAACACGTTTCGTCGACGTTTCACGGCCGAGACATCATGGCGCCCGCGGCGGCTTTCCTGCTTGGCGGGGGAGATCCCGCCGAACTTGGCCCGCGGCTCGATCAGATCGTACGGCTCAGCAATTTTTCGGCGACGAGCGTGAACGGTTCGGGATCGCTTGTGGGCGAGGTCGTGTTTCGCGATTCGTTCGGTAATTTAATCACCAATTTATCCAAGCATGAAATGATGAGTCGAGGATCGGATCCGCTCGATTGGGTCGTCGAGATTGCGGGGGAGCGGATCGAGGGGATTTGTCGGACGTACGGCGAGCGGTTGTTGGGGAGTTTGATCGCGCTTTACGGCAGCGAGGGTTGGCTCGAGATCGCGGTGGTCAACGGCGACGCGGCGCGTTCTTTGGCCGCGGGCCCGGGGATGTCGGTTTGGGCGAAACGCCGCGGATATGCGTTATGAGTCGTCGCGAACTCGATTCCACATCGGTTGAAACATTGCGCGATTGGGATCGAAGTCACTTGTGGCATCCGTTTGCGAATCAGGCCGAGTGGGATCGCGACGATCCGGTCGTGATCGACCGAGGTGATGGAGTATATTTATATGATCGACTAGGAAACCGTTATCTCGACGGAGTGAGTTCTCTTTGGTGCAACGTTCACGGACATCGGCGATCCGAGCTTGATCGCGCGATCGTCGAGCAATTGGGGTCGATTGCGCATTCGACGCTTCTTGGAATCACACATCCGACCGCGATTGCGCTCGCGAAACGGCTTGTCGAGCTGGCGCCCGAAGGTCTGACGCGCGTGTTTTTTTCGGACGACGGCGCGACCGCGGTCGAGGTCGCTCTTAAAATGGCGTTTCAATATTGGCGTCAGCTCGAGAGCCCCGAGCCGAAACGGACGAAGTTTCTCGCACTTTCGAACGCGTATCACGGCGACACGCTGGGGGCCGTCGGGGTGGGCGGAGTCGAGCGGTTCCACGCGACGTTCGGGCCGCTCCTTTTCCCCACGCTCCGCGCTCCCGCTCCGTTTTGTTACCGTTGTCCGTTGTCGCTTGAACATCCTAAATGCGCAATCGCGTGTTTGAACGAAGTCGAGCGTTCGCTTTCCGAACACGATGGAGAAGTCGCCGCGGTCGTCGTCGAGCCGCTCGTCCAGGGCGCCGCGGGGATGATCGTTCATCCGCCGGGTTATCTTGGCGGGATCGCATCATTATGCAAAAAGTATAATGTGTTGTTGATAGCCGACGAGGTCGCGGTCGGGTTCGGGCGGACGGGGACGCTTTTCGCGTGCGAGGCCGAGGGGGTTTCGCCCGATTTTCTTTGTCTCGCCAAGGGGCTTACGGGGGGATATCTCCCGCTCGCCGCCACGCTTACGACCGAGCGCGTGCGGGGGGCGTTCGTCGGCGACGAAATCAATCCAAAAACATTCTATCATGGGCATACTTACTCAGGCAATCCGCTCGCCGCGGCGGTCGCGCTGGCGAATCTTGATCTTTTTGGGAGCGACGAGACGCTCGATAAGCTTCCCGCCAAGATCGACCGGCTCGGCGCGGGGCTTGAGGGGCTCGCCCGGCTCGATCACGTCGGCGACGTTCGGCGGCGCGGTCTGATCGCGGGGATCGAGCTGGTTCTCGATAAGGAGACCAAGACACCGTTTTCCGCGAGCGATCGGATCGGCGCCCGCGTGTGCCTGGTCGCGCGGCGGCTGGGCGTGCTGCTTCGGCCTTTGGGAGACGTGATCGTGATCATGCCTCCGCTTTCGATCGACCTCGAACAGATCGACGAACTCGTCGCGGTCGTAAGCGATTCGATCATCGAAATCACCCGACCTCTTTTATAAATATCAATCCATCAATACTGATAAAATGAGCCAAAATAAATCATTCATTATTAATGATATCCCCGGTTTGTTCGTCACCGGGACCGATACCGACGTGGGCAAAACGTTCGTCGCGTCGGCGATCGCGCGGCGTACGAAGGCTTTGGGGTTGAAGGCGGG
>JAKBCQ010000236.1 GCA_021807585.1 Planctomycetota bacterium
CGCACGCGGCGAGCGCGTTTTTTCCGTCCCCCTTCGACGAGGCCGCGATTTTGACGATCGACGGAGTGGGCGAATGGGCGACCGCGAGCTTCGGCATCGGCAGGGGAAATCGGATCGAACTCTCGCATCAGCTTCTCTTCCCGCATTCGCTCGGGCTTTTATACTCGGCGGTCACGTATTACACGGGTTTTCGCGTCAACAGCGGCGAATATAAAGTGATGGGGCTCGCTCCTTATGGAGAGCCTAAATACGTCGATTTATTTTACAAGCATCTGATCGATCTCAAGGAAGACGGATCGTTTCGGATGGACATGTCGTATTTTCAATATTGTCAAGGATTGACGATGACCGCGCCGAAGTTTCATCGTCTATTCGGCGGTCCCCCCCGTCGGCCCGAAACGAACCTGACCGAGCGCGATCTCGACATGGCGGCTTCGGTTCAGGTCGTGACCGAGGAGATCATGCTTCGGACGGCTCGGCATGTTTATCAACAAACAGGGATGAGCAAGCTTTGCTTGGCGGGCGGAGTCGCGCTCAATTGCGTGGGGAACGGGCGGATTCTCCGCGAGGGTCCGTTCGAAGACGTGTGGATTCAGCCCGCGGCGGGGGATGCGGGGGGGGCTCTCGGCGTCGCTCTTTTAATTGATCATCAATTGCTGGATCGACCGCGCGACGCGTCGCTTTTTGGTGGTGATCGGCAGGCGGGATCGTTGTTGGGGACGGTTTATGACGACCGCGCGATCGAGCGGTTTTTGAAGGATGTGGGAGCGGTTTATACGCGGTACGACGACGACGACGCGTTGTGTGCGGCGGTCGCCGAATCGCTCGCGGCGGGGAGGATCGTCGGTTGGTTTCAAGGTCGGATGGAGTTCGGTCCCAGGGCGTTGGGGGCGCGGAGCATCCTGGGAGATCCCAGGGGGCTTGATATGGGAACGATCATGAACGTGAAAATCAAATTCCGCGAGTCGTTCCGTCCGTTCGCCCCCGCGGTGTTGCGCGATCGCGCGCGTGAATATTTCGAGCTTTCTCCCGATCATGAAAGCCCATATATGTTGTTAACGGCGCCCGTCGTCGCGGATAAGCGGATCGCGGCGAACGGCGCCGTGGAACGGGTTCGGGGGCTTGATCAAAGGAAGATCGCGCGGAGTGTGATTCCCTCAGTAACACATGTTGATTATTCGGCGCGGATTCAGACGGTCGACGACGAACGGAATCCGCTCTTCGCTCGGTTGATCCGCGAGTTCGATCGATTGACCGGTCGTCCGGTGCTGATCAACACGAGCTTCAACGTGCGCGGCGAGCCGATCGTCGAATCGCCCGCCGACGCGTATCGGTGCTTTTTGGCGACCGATATCGACGCGCTCGCTCTCGGTCGGTTTGTTCTGGATAAACAGGGACAAAAGGCGATGTCGAAGCGCGATATTGAACGGCATCTCGCCAAGTTTCATCTCGATTGAGCCGGACGGAATCTTCGGCTTTTATGATTGATGATAAATAGAAGAGAATATTCAAGGGGACGACGGTGACGACTTCGATGGATTGGAAACCGAGCGAGCGGAAGTTGGCCGGATTTTCGGAGGCGTGGTTGTTTTTTCTGGGGATGATCGGCGCTCCGTGGTGGGCTTGGCGAGGTTATTGGGTTGTGGCGGCGGTGTTTTGGGTGCTTGCGGTTTTGGTTCGAGGGGTTGGTCTTTGGCGGCCGTCGTATTTGAAGCCGTTGTTCGTGGGGATGACGTTGGTTTCGTGGCCGATCGGCGTCGTGGTCTCGTGGAGCGCGATGGCGTTGTTTTATTTCGGCGTGATCACGCCTGTGGCGATCGTGTTTCGGCTGATCGGTCGCGATGCGCTGAAGCGGAAGTTCGACCGCGACGCGACGACGTACTGGGAGGCTTGCCGCGTCGATCGCGGGGGTACTGAGCGGTACTTGAAACAATTTTGATACAAATATCAGAAGAAGTTAGCGGGCGTGTTTGGAGGCGGATCGGGCGTCGTGATCGGCAGGGTTTACCACGCTTGCGCGACCGTGAAATTCGTTACGATTTATTGACGTAAGTTCTTGGTGGAAAAGAGGAAATGACGTTCAAGGCCGAGCGTCATGAAGACGATAGAGATAGTGACTTGCCAAGGCGTGACACGCCGCGGCGAGGACGACTCGGGAGCACCCAGCGGGGTGACTTCTCGCGGTTACGGTTGCGGGGAATCGTGGATTCGCCGTGACCGGGGCGGTCGGGAACGCTTGCCGCGTGGAGCCGCCGTGGACTTACCAACCAATCGAGGGCGTTGTCGTCGGCTCGTAGGCCGTAGGGCGTCCTTGTGAATATGTTTGTCAAGGAGAATCGTCTCCCATGTTGAAGCCCTTGACGTTGAGCGTCGGCCTGGCGGTCGCGTTGTGCGCCGGCGGCGTCTCCCTGGCCGGTCACAAGTCGGCTTGCAGCACGTGCGGTCTGGCGTCGCCTCAATCCGCGATCGCCAGTCCCCAAGGAGTTACGCCTTCGGCCCAAGGCTGCGCGCCCGCTTCATCTTGCGGCATCTGCGGCAAAAAGCCGAGCTTTTTCAGCAATCTCGGCAAGCTGTGCCAACCCAAACCCAAAACGTATACGTACGAGTGGGTTTTGAAGAAGAAGAAAGTTTGGGGACATAAGAACTCGGGTTGCAATGTTTGCGGCGGAGCGGTGACCCCGTCCGGCCAATACGCGGCGACCCCGACCGGCCAGTACAGCAGCCCCCAAACGTACTCGTCTCCGGTCTACGGCGCAAGCCAAACGGCTTCGGCCGCGGTTCCTCCGGTGGGAGAGATCACCCCCGCGAACGAGGAAGTTCCTCCTCCTCCGGCGAACGTCCCCGAAAAACCCCCGGTTCCGACCCCGGCCACCCCGGGAACGGCGTCGACGGGCATGCTGTTCTCAACCCCCTCGGGTGAATAATTAATCAAGCGAATAGAAGTACACATCTTTGATAGATCCGGATCGATCGCGACGATAAGAAAGGCGATCCTCGTCCCACCGGGCGAGGGTCGCTTTTCGTCGTTGATGGTTAATTATTTGAACGCATGATTGAATTAATCGATCGAGGCGACGAGGTCGTTTCTCCGAGAGCGACGGCGTCGTCACTCCACTTGAGCGATCGGAAGAGGGTAATCGGTGCGGAGCGGGTCGCGTGTTCCACCGGGTCTACCGCGATGGTTATGATTCAACTTTGGGCGTCGGGACCGCTACGAATCCGATTGGTTACGAGGGAGTGAGACAATGGCGGATCGAGTCGCGTTCATCACGGGGGCGAATAAAGGGATCGGGTTGGAGACGGCCCGCGGACTGGGAGCTCTGGGGGTGGCGGTCGTCATCGGTAGCCGAGATGAGTCGAGAGGGGTCGCCGCGGCGGACATGCTGCGCTCCGAGGGGATCATCACCGTCGAGTCGGTCAAGTTTGATGCGACCAAACGCGAGGATCACGACGCGATCGCACGCGTGCTCGCAAATCGTTACGGCAAGCTCGACATTCTGGTGAACAACGCGGGGGTGATGCTTGATTCCGTGTCGTTCGAGGGGGAGGGGGGGTTCAACACCACGTCCACGGTAACGCCCGACACGCTTTTGGAGACGTTTGAGACGAATTTCTTCGCCGTCGTCGCGCTCACACAAAAACTGTTGCCGTTGATCCGCAAGTCGAAGGCGGGGCGGATCGTCAATCTTTCAAGTATTCTCGGGTCGCTCACGCTCCACGCCGATCCGTCTTCGCCGATTTATCCTATGAAAGCGTTCGCATACGACGTGTCGAAAACGGCGTTGAACGCCTTTACGATTCATCTGGCGCACGAGCTTCGATCGACATCGATCAAGGTGAACTCGGCGCATCCCGGTTGGGTGAAGACCGACATGGGGGGGTCGGCGGCGCCGATGGAGCTTTCCGAGGGGGGCAAAACGAGCGTTCAACTCGCGACACTTCCCGACGACGGTCCGACGGGGGGCTTTTTCCACCTCGGCGAACCTCTCCCCTGGTGAAGCGACACGGAATCCGAAGAGGATCTCGCGCCGATTCGGGTCCGATCCGAACGGGGGAGTGGGGAGTGGCCGCGGCGGATCGGTGAGCCTCCTTCAATATTCGCCATGTTTTGGGCGGTTCGAGCTTGTCGGCGTAATGTGTGTTTAAACACGATAATATCTGAACATATTTATTATTTTGGCGGAATCATGGTTCGCCCGCGAGTCGACGCGGCGTCGCGGGCGATCTTCGATAAAGTATTATTACATATGTTTATTATGATGCGCAATTTGAAACGGTCGTAAGGAATGGGTTGGGGCGGCGGGAATTGTTGCGGAAAATGGAAAAGCGACGCTTGCGGCGGTATGTTCGCCGATTTAAGATCTATTGTTCTCGATTTTCGAGCGACTCCCGCTCGCGGTAATCTGAAGCGCGAGGGCCCGGCCATGCGGCGACGATTCGGGATCGGTCGGCGGGTAATGTTACGGATATCGCTCTGTCTGGCGGTCGCCGCGATCGCCGCGGAGCGAGCGCGGGGCGATAAGATCCTGCTCCGCGGCGGGGGGCAAATTCGCGGGATCGTGTTGCCGGCGGCGTCGGACGCGAAACCGACCGATTCGGTCCAGGTTCAAACCGAGACGGGGTCGCGGCCGATCACGATCAAGAAATCGCAGATCGTCAAGGTTGTGGACGAGCCGAGCAGCCTGACCGAATACGTGAAGAAACGTGACGAGACTCCTGACACGGCGTCGGCTCAGTACGAACTGGGACAATGGTGCGAGGCGCACAAGCTGCGCGGCTTGGCCGATGTTCATTACGAGCGTGCCGTGCTGAAAGACAGCGGATACGCGCCGGCTCATAAGAAGTTGGGCCATGCGCAGTACGACGGTCGTTGGCTGACGCAGGACGAATACAAGCAGGCGCAGGGGCTCGTCAAGGTCAAGGGGAAGTGGGTTTCGCCGCAAGAAAAAGCGAAGCGCGAGGCCGCCGCGGCGCTGACCGCCGAACAGCAAAAATGGACGAGGAAGATCCGCGCGCTGCATCAAACGTACCGGATGGGAACGCCTGCGCAGAGCCGGCAGGCCGAGCTCAAATTGCTGGGGATTCAGGAGCCCGCGGCGGTTCCTGGGATCGTGCAGGTGATGGGCGAAGATATGGATTTCGTGCGGATCTTGATGGCGCAGATCCTCGGCGGCATCACCGATCGTCACGCGGCGCAGGCGCTGATCAGTCGCGTGATGATGGAGCCCGAGCTCAAGGTGCTCGACGCGATGCTGATGCAAGCGAAGCGATTCGAACCCGCGTATTATACGTCGATGCTGTACGCGGCTTTACAGTCTGAAAACCCCGTCGTCGTCAATCGAGCGGCGTATGCGCTCGGCGAGCTCAATATCACCGCCGCGGTTCCCAAGCTGATACCCGTTCTCATCACCTATCAAGACAAGTTAGTTTATGATAATTCGGCGGGATCGGGCGGGGGAGGGGGAATGGGGTTCATGTCGGGCGGACCGGGGGTCGGAGCGCGTGTGCCTCCCGGTCGAGCCGGCCTCGCGGCGCAGGCGCCTCCCAGCATGGCGAAC
>JAKBCQ010000237.1 GCA_021807585.1 Planctomycetota bacterium
ATCAAAAAGCGGCTTACTGCGGAATCCATTACTTTCAGGGGAACGCCTACCCCGAGCAATATCGTAACAAACTTTATATGGGTAACATTCATGGAGGTTGCGTGAATGTTGATTCGATTAAACGGAACGGGTCGACGTATCGCGGCGAACCGAGCGGCGATTTTCTGTCGGCGAACGACGCTTGGTTCATGCCCGTCTCGCAAAAGACGGGGCCCGACGGATGCTTGTATATTTTGGATTGGTATGATCGATATCATTGTTATCAAGACGCGGGGCGCGATCCCGCCGGGATCGATCGGTTGAAAGGAAGGCTTTATCGAGTTCGCTACCAAAACGCGCCGAGGGTCGTCGGGTTCAACCTCGCCGCCGAATCGGTCGATCGGCTGATCGATCGTCTCGATTCCCCCAACGGCTACTTCCGCGACCAGGCGCGACGGCTGCTGGCTCAACGTGATGATAAAAGCGTGCGAGATAAACTCGAGACCGTGATTTTCGATTCCAATCGATCGAAGATTCAACGGATGAACGCGCTTTGGGCCAGGATCGGGAATGGGGCGCTCGATACCGAGATCGCTCTCCGTCTTCTCGGCTCTAGGGATGCTTCGTTTCGGGCGTGGGGGGTGCGCGGCTCGGGGAACGCGGGGACGGTCGACGATCGCGTGTCGGCGCGGGTCGGCGAGCTCGCCTCGGACGCGTCTCCCGACGTTCGGTTGCAGGTGGCGATCGCATCGCGGAAGATCAAGAAGCTCGATCCGATCGCGGTGCTGCTCGATGTTTTGGCGCATTCCGATGAAGATCCGTTAATCCCCAATATCGTCTGGAATAATCTGCATCCGCTTGTCGATCGTCGCTCGGGAGAGATCGTCGCGCGGATCGAGGCGATGAATATCGAAAAAACCGTCGAGGTCGCCGAACTCGTTCCGTCATTGATCGAACGGATGCTTGCTTCAGCCGATATCGATCCCGCGCTCGTCGTTCGGCTGATTCGCGTATTGATCGCGGGAGAGAACCCGCGTGAAGAAACCGCGGCGCGGTGCGCGACGATTCTGGCGCAATACGTTCAGGCGAATCAAAAAGACGGTCGATCATTGAAACGATGGAGGGGCGCGATCGACCCGCTCGCGGCCGAGCTTGAGTCGCGCGATTCGGCGGATCTTCGTTTTGCGTGCTCGCTTTTACGCGCAAGCGAGCATGACGCAAAAGGACTTGAACGGATTCGTGGTTATTTTATATCAAAAAAAGAAAATATTGATCGTCGTTTGGAGGCGTTGCGGGCGATCGTCGCGGCGGGGGATCGCGACGCGATCGAATCGATCGCGCGGATTTTGGCGGATCGGACGGCGGGCTCGGTTGAATTTCGCGGCCGGGTGATCGAGACGCTCGGCGGGTTTGACGATCCCGCGGTCGCTCGCTTCGTTTTGGCGGCTTATTCCGCGCTCGAGCCCGAGCTCAAGCCGCGCGTGATCGAGCTTTTAACCCAGCGCGGTTCGTGGAGCAAAGAGCTTCTGACGGCGATCGGGGAGAAGAAGATTCCGGCCGAGGCGCTCAACGCGAATCAGGTGCGTAAGCTGATCGCGAGCCGCGATCGCGAGTTGATCAAATTGGTTGAGGAAAAATGGGGAGTCGTCCGCGAGTCGCGCGATCCCAAGCGTGAAGATACTGTCAATCGTATGCGCAAGTTGATACGCACATCTTCGGGCGATCCGAATTCGGGCGCGTCGGCGTTTAAAAAGGTTTGCGCGCAGTGTCATGCGATTTACGGCGAGGGGAAGGACGTCGGCCCCGATTTGACCGGGAACGGGAGGGGGTCGTTCGAGCAGTTGCTTTCGAACGTGTTCGACCCGAGCCTTGTGATCGGAGCGTCTTATCAAGCCGTGACGATCGCGACCAAAGCGGGGCGAGTGCTTTCGGGGCTTGTCGTCGAGGAGGGCGCCGATCGGATCGTGCTCAAAATTCAAGGCGGAGATCGCGTTTCAATCCCCCTCGGCGATATCGACGAGCGCAAGACGAGCGGGCTTTCGTTGATGCCCGAGGATCTGGAGAAACAGCTCTCTGCGCAAGAGATCGTCGACCTGTTCGCGTTCCTTTGCCTGGACAAGCCGCCGACCGATCCCTCGGCCAAAAAGCTCCCTGGAGCGGGACCGATCAAGAACATCAAGAATCGTTGATAATGGATGACGGGGCGCGGGTTGTCGTCGAGCATTATCAGCGAGACCGGCGAATCGATTACATAAGTCGATCGTCGATTCGACGGGCGTTTTTCGTGAGGTGAGGGATCGCGGGTTGAATAAATCAGGCTTGTCGATCGTCTAATCAACCGGCTCGGCTTCGGACATCTTGTACTCATCCGGTTGATTCGATCTCAACGGCGAGGGACATGCGATGTTGACGTGCATCTTGCTGATCGGCCTGTGGAACGATCGTCCCGGCGAAGCTGTGAGAAAGCCCGCGAACATCGCCGGGATCGATTCGAGGGGGTCGGTTCGAAGCGCGAAGGTTCATATCGATCGAGCGTTATCGAGTGAGGATCGGGGCGATCCGGCGGATCGCGCGCGGAATCTCGCGAAGGCGATGCTTACCGATCCCGACGACGTCATGTCGCGAGGCCTCGCTGGGTACGTCCGTTACCGTGGAGAATGGATCAAGCCCGATCGGATCGCCGATCGAATTGATCGATCTTCCGAACTCTCCCTGATCTATCAACAATACGATATCCTTCGATCCAAAACGAGGAACACCGCCGACGATCAATGGAAAACCGCCGTCTGGTGCGAGGATCACGGGCTGATCGACGAGGCGAAGGGGCGTTATCTGGTTGCGGGAACGCTCGATCCGGCTCGATCCGCGGCGTGGAATAAAATCGGTTATAAAGAATATCGTGGTGTATGGATTCCTGCATCAAATTACAAACGCTATGTTCGAGACGAGATAATTCGTCGCAAGACGGACGAGGTTTGGACCGCGCGTCTGAGCCGATGGAAATCTTGGCTCGGTTCGTCCAAGACGAGGGATCGTGCTCTTATGTATTTATCGGCTGTAGACGACCCGCTCTCGGTCGCAGCGGTTCGGAAGATTTTGATTCCGGGCGATGCTCTCGCACAGACCGAGGCGATGAAGATTTTAAGTAATATCGACACGTGCGAATCGGCTCAAACGCTCGCTCTGCTGATACCATTCGGCAAATCCGACGAGATCGTGCGAAACGCGGGAGATAATCTGAAGAAGCGCGATCCGAGCGATTATCTCCCGTTCTTGATCGATAAGATTATGCCAGGATATAAATACATATATAAATTCTCGTCGGGTCCCGGCGATCCCGGCGAGCTTCTGGTGGATTTCGGCGCGTTTTACCTGCGCCGATATTATGAACCCGCGCCTATGTTAACAAAAGAAGATTATGAAATTATCAATCAATTCGGAGGATCGGTTTTCGATTCATCGGCGACGGGGTTTTTGACGGCGAGCGATCTTGCGGTCTGGAACCGCATCGGTCCGCCGCTATTTCACAATGGGATAAAGATCGCCGCCGGAGTTCGATCTTATGGAATCTTGGGACGCAACTTCTACGCGAATTTGGCGGAAAACGAGCGATCGAGGATCTCGTCTCTCGAGTCTCTCGGAGGCGATATTCTCAAGATTGGCAATTATAATCAAACATTTTACAAATACAATCGACGCATCGTCGATCATCTGATCAAGATCTCCGGCAAAGATTTCGGCCTGGATCGCAAAGAGTGGTTGAGATGGCATTATCGTTACATCGCGCATTCCAATTATGCAGATAGCATCAAGGAATCGGTTAAGCCGATGTTCATACAGTTTACGCCTTTGGCTTATCGACCCTCCTATTCACGATCGGTCATTTCGCTTCAGGAGTCTTCGTGTTTCGCCCTGGGAACGATCGTGAAAACGGCTCGCGGCGATCGCGCCGTCGAGACGTTGAATTCCGGCGATCTGGTTCTGAGCCAGGATGTCGAGAGCGGGGAATTGAGTTTTCAGCCCGTTCTTCGGCCGATTCAAAACACGCCACAACCGACGCTCGAGATCGATCTTGGGGTCGATAAGATCACGTCGACGGAGATCCATCGGTTTTGGATCGCGGGCAAGGGATGGGCGCCCGCACGCGACCTTCACAAAGGCGATCGAATCCGCGCCTTGGGGGCTTTGCTCGTCGTACGATCGGTTGAGAGTCGACCCGTTCAGCCCGTGTTCAATTTGGTCGTCGCCGCGAATCACGATTATTGTGTCGGCCGATCGGGGGCTCTCGTGCACGATAACGATTATGCGCCTCGGGTCGAGCAACCGTTCGATCGCGTTCGATTGGAGGCGGTCGAATCTTCGATTCGCAACAAACGATGAGAGGCTTTCTTCGCGGTCTCAAGCTTGTGAAATCGCCCCGATCCATTCGTAAGGTAGATTCGCCGGGGCGAACCCTTTTGCATGCGAACACGGCGAGCCGCCCGGCGTAGAACGAGTGGGGCGCGTTGAACAGGGGAGTTCCTCGATGACGGGCATCAATCGTGTTCGGGTTTGTCTGCGCGGCCGGCGTTTTCCCAATCATGGGAAACGATGGTTTAGAGAACGAGGTGAGCGACGCCGAATGTTTGATTGGATGGAAGTCGAGAGGCCGGGTTGACGAAATCTGAGAGCCGTCGTATTCTTCATTAGGCCCGTCACTTCATGAACAAACTCGCCATTCCGCTCGGCGGGCCCCGCGGTGGTTTTCGTGGCCGAAAGTCGGTTCTCTCCGCCGTTCCGCCGATTCTTTTCCATTAGACAGGGCGGTCTTATGCGCGCGACGAGCAAGCGATTGCTATTGATCGGGTTATGTCTGATCGCGCTTTGCGGCTGGGGCTTGTGGTCGAGCGTGAGCTTTCGGCCGTCGTTTCATGCGCGGCTCGACTCCGTCCCCCGCGCCGAACGCCAGGCGTATGCTCGGCGGTTCTTGCAGCAGAGCACCCAGCTCCGTAACGACATCGCCAACGAGCCGCGTTGGGAGGCGAAATTTAGCGATCAGGAGGTCAACTCCTGGCTCAGCGAGGATCTCGTGGCGCATTTCGCCGATCAAATACCTCCGGGAGTCGCCGATCCCCGCATCGCCTTCGAAAAAGGAAGCGTGATCTTCGCGTTTCGATTCGATTATGGAGCAATGAAGACGTATATTTCTGTGCATACTCATGCGCGTGTGGTCGAGGACAATGTGTTGGCGGTTCGGATCGACGCGATTCGCGCGGGGGTTTTGCCGATTTCGGCGGAGCAGGTTCTTGAGAAGATCGCCGATCATGCGAGGGCTCGCGGGCTTGACGTGAGGTGGGAGCGAGAGAACAACAGGCCGCTCGCGTTGATTCGTTACACGCCTCATCCTGGACGTGCGGACGTGGTGCTGGAGAAGCTTGCGGTGGGGGACGGTGTGATTCGGCTCGCGGGTCGATCGGACCGTTCGCGCGGGGTGGTTCGCACGCCGACATTGCCGAGGCGTCGCGTTCTTCAGTCGACGTTTCCGGTCAAACGGAACAACCAAACATCGGGGGTTTCGACGGCGCCTGGTGTTTCGGTGA
>JAKBCQ010000238.1 GCA_021807585.1 Planctomycetota bacterium
TTCGCGCCCCCGCACGCGAACACGGCGCCCGCTTCCCCCTCGGATCGGAATCTTAGCCGAAGCGGCCCGCGACGACGAGGTCGAATCTCCGAATCGTCCCTGCCGAGATTGCCGACGATCGCGCCCGACGCTCGCGAATTCCAGATTTATTGATTCTATATGTATTAATATGTTTTTGCTCTCTCGGCGAGTCCGGCGGTTTCATGCGATCGTCGCGCAAAGACCGATCGCCGGATCGACTACTAACAATTAGTTTATGATAATATTTATTATTTATCAGTTTTTTCGCATTTACGATTCATCAATTTTCCTCCGCACGTCGCGTTGGAGCGAACGGAATTGGCGGAGGATCGATTGCGCGACATGATCGTCTTCAACGGGTGTCGCCGCGACGGCGTGAACCGTCGCTTTGGGGGTGTTCGATTCGATCTTGTCGATACGTCGGCCGTCGCGGTGATCGGATCGATCGGGTCGCGACGAGCGGCGAGTCTCCTCTTGTTCCAGGCGATTCCAGGCCTCGGCCAAGAGGGATCGATCGTGTTCGAGTTCGTCGAGGATCGCCTGGCGTTCGGCCTCCCAGCGTTTCAGTTGATCGTCGCGCGACCGCCTCGAGCGTTCGAGTTCGGCGAGCTTGCGTTCGAGTTCGCGCGTCCGCTCCACCGACCCGCGTCGTTTCAGCGCCAATTCTTCGATCCGCGTGAGTCTGCGCTCAATTTCCTGACGCAACGTCTCCAACTCCTCGGGCGTCGAATCGATCACGCCTCGTTGCAACGCTTCCACACGTGTCGCTATCTCGCCTCGGGGGGAATCGGTCGTCATCCGGCGTGTCCTTGCTTGATGAATCACTGATTTACGCAATCAAGTGTATAAAACCATATGGATCGATTCGGGATCAGCCGCGCGGACCCGACCGGCTCCACAATCGGGAAAGGCGGGCGGAGAGTCCCCGATTCTTGCGTTCGACGGCCTCTTGATCGTGCACCTCGCGGAGGTGCTGGCGGAACGCGCGGATGCGTTCGTCGACGGACGTCATCTGATGACCGACCGTTTGATTACGCGCGTCGTCCGCGCCGCCTAGAGGATCGGCGCAATCGCCGATCGGGGCGATGCTTTCCTCGGGGTTTTTCGCCAAGGCGTCGATCGCGCGCACGGTGCGGATCGACGCGATTTCGGCGTGGTGTTCGATGCGCATGCGGTCGATCTCGTCGTGCGCGGCGCGAAGCGATTCCCGCGTTTCATCGAGGTCGGCGCGCGCCGTTTCGAGTTCCTCGCGGAGCGTTTCGGCGTTCGCGGAGCGATCGATCGCGACGGCGAGTTCGGTCCGAAGTTTGTGGATTTCGCTGTCGATCGCCTCCGAGGCGCGATTCGACCCGTTGGAATCGGCCGCGATTTTGGCGAGATGCGATCTGAGCCGCTCGACCTCGTCCTCGAGCGCGTGCTTATGCGCTTCCCACGCGCGCCGAGCCGCCTCGGCCTCGCGCCGCGCCGCTTCGGCTTCCAAACGTGTCGATTCGAGCTCGGCTTCAACCGTGCCGTCGTCGCGATCGCGGCTTTCCACGCGTTTCTCGACCTCGGCGACCCACCGATTCAATTGCTCCCATTCGGCGCGTTGCGCGACCTCGGCCTCCTCCATCAGTCGGACCTGATCGAGCAGGAAAACAACCATCGCGTCGCGCTCGGCGAGTTCGCGGTGAAGTTCTTCGAGCCTGGGATCGTCGGCGGGTTCGAGATCGTCGTGATCGCATCTCAACTGGATCACCGAGTCGAGATCGCCCCGCGCCGCCGCGTCGTCGCGCAACGTCGCAAGTTCGTTTTCGAGCCGTTCGATCTCCTGCTGTAAAAGCGTGATCGTATCTTCCATCCCGGTCTCGGCCGCCGTGTCGGCGTCCGCCGTCCCCCAGTGTCGAGCCACGAGCGAACCCTCTTTCACTAAAGAACACTTATTTATAAATATTCCATTATAATCACGCCGCTCCGACCATCGTCCTTGATTCTTTAAGCAAATGTTCAACTGTAGCGATTAAATCGGTTTCTGAGAGCGGTCGATGCAGCACTCCGTCCAGACCGATCGCGTCGAGCCGGACGAGTTCGGATTCGTCCTGGATGCCAAGGACGCCGACGAACCGCGTTTTGGCGGGAACTTGTTCCTTGACGGCTCGATAAAACGCTTCTTGCTCGGGCTGATCGAACGCCATCAAGACGAGATCGAACGCGTTTCTCCGCAGCAGCAGTTGCGCGCCGACTCGATCTCGGATCAGTTTAAGCTGATACCCGGCGCCTTCGGCGCCGAGGGCGCGTTGCACGGCTCGGACGGTTTCGGGATCATCCTCGACGACGAGGATCGACGCTCCCGACTGGACCGAACGACGTTCGGCGAGCCCCGCGAGCTCGAGCCCGCGAACGATCGCGCCGATCTCGCCAAGTTCGAGCCCGACCGTCTGCGCGATCGACGCGAGGTTCTGCGTCCCATCAATTAACGTATAAATTTTCATTTCAGGCGCGGTCAGGCCGACTCGATCGAGGTTTCCGCCCCTCGGGGTCGTCCGCGCGTAAACGCGGGGCGCGAGCGATTCGGCGTCGTCGACCGCGGGCTCGCACCGCCGCGCGCCTTCGACCGCAAGCGCCGGAAGGCTGATCTGCAACGGAAACGCCTGGAACATCGGCGGAATCGATCCCCCCGCCTCGAATTGAAACTTCCCCGCCGCCGCGGTCGTCGCGCGGTACGTCAGCACCGCCGCTTGATACCGCAATAACGTGCGCAACCGACGCGGATCCGACAAACTTCGCTCCAACAACTTGATCAATCCAGACATATGAGCATTTTGCTCTTCCCCGATCGTCACCGCGAGCAACGGCGCCAGATCGGCCATGCTCGCCGGGAGAAATCGTTCGAGCTTGTCGGCGGCGATCGTCGGCGAGAACACCGCCTGGATCCGTCCCGCCGCGACCGCGAAGCGAATCCGGTCGTTGTCGATCTCCAACGTCAAAATCCCGTCGTGACCGCCGTTGTTGAGAAAATCGAGGATCTCGCGCACGCCGAATTGCTTGGTCGATCCCTCGAGCGCCGATTCCTTCACCTCGCCGACCGACTCGGGCATCGCACAGCCCGTTCGTTGCGCCTGCACGACGATCGCCCCCGTCTCGAGCGCATTCGCAACCCCGCTTTTAAGCAGCTCGGTCGTGAACGGTTTGGGAATCTGATCGACGACGTTGGGAAATTCGGAATATTGAACGAATGCGCGATTGCGCATCGCCGAACTAATCACGACCGGAATCCGCGCCGTCGTTTCACACTCAAGCAAACGTCGGCAGACGTCGTCTCCCGTCGTTCCCGGTAATTGATGATCGAGCAGGATCAGATCGGGAACGATCGATCGCGCCAGCTCGACGCCGCGATCGGCTTCGGCCGCGAGCGTCACCTGGTAGCCCGCTTGCGAAAGATGGCACTCAACCATCTTGCGGATCGTTTGACTGTCGTCGATAACCAGAATGCGCGCTTTTTCCATCAGATGAGCTCCGATATCCGACCGACGTCGAGGTTCGTGGTCGACCGTTCGTCGACGGGAGTTCCGAGAAGCGGAATGAGAACGTTTTCCCAGGCTCGCGCGTCGATCGGCTTGGCGACGAACGCCGTCGCGCCCCGCGCCATCACACGCTCACGCGTCGCCTGATCCGATCGCGTGCTCGCGACCACGACCGGCGTCGACGACGAAACCCCGACCCGCTCGAGCTCGCCAAGCAACGCGAAACCGTCCATTCGCGGCATCTCCAGATCCGTTAATATCAACTTGTACTCATTCTCACGAAGCGTTTTGACGGCTTCAAGACCGTCGGACGCCTCGTCGACCTGAAATCCGAGTTCGCGAAGCCTTCGCGCCGCAACGCGGCGGACGCTGAGCGAATCGTCGACGACGAGCACCGAGTTCGCCTTCAAACCCCGCTTCGTCGCATTCGCGGCCTTCACGCCGGTCCCATCGGCGACCGCGCCGACCGTTCGATCGCTCACCCGCGCAAGCCCGAACGGATCAAGCAGAAAAACAATCTCTCCCGCGGCCGAAAAACTCGTTCCCACAATCGCCGGATGACCCGCGAGCAACGCCGATAAAGGCTTCACCACAAGCTCCCGAGGTCCTTCGATCGCGTCGACGAGAACCGCGATTCGTTCCCCTTCGCCGCGTACAAGAAGAATCCTAGGACACGTTCGCGTCGACGGCGCGGCCAGACGCAATGCGCCCCGTGCATCCAAAATCGTCGTCGACTCGCCGCGGATCATCCCCTTGCCCGTCACCCCCTCGAATTGAACCTTCGAGGCGTCGAGCTCGTCGATCAGCTCGATCGACTCGAGCGGCAACGCGATCAAAACTCCGCCCACTCGAACCAGCATCGCCTGCTCAAGCGCAATCCGCGCCGGAAGCCGAATCGTAAACGTCGTCCCCTTCCCCGCGATCGAAGCCAACGCGATCGTGCCGTTGAGCCGACCCACCTCCTTCGCCACCACGTCCATCCCAACCCCTCGTCCCGAAATTGCATTGGAATGCTCACGTGTGGAAAAACCAGATTCAAAAATCATCTGACTCAAACGCTCGTCCGAAACCCCCGCTCCCCCCCCCAGCAACCCAAGACGACGAGCCTTCGCCTCGATCGCCCCGTAATCAAGCCCGCGACCGTCGTCGTGTATTTTAAAGACGACCGTGTTCGACTCGTTCCGAACCTCGAACGTCACCCGACCCGCCGCGGCTTTGCCCGCCCGCAATCGATCCGCCGCGGGCTCGATCCCGTGACCCACCGCGTTCCTCGTTAAATGTAATAACGGCTCATATGCCTTGTCTTGTAAATAACGATCGACGCCGAGATCGTCCCCCACCGTCGCCACCTCGATCGTCCTCCCCTCGACCCGCGCCGCTTCGCTCGCAACCCGCGCCAATCGCTGAAACAACGACCGCGCCGGAACAAGCCGAATCGCCTGAACCGCGTTCCAGAGCTGAAGCGAAAGCCGAGCCAGCGAGTCGCCGTCGTCCGCCAGCGATTCCGCCGCCGACCGAGCCGAACCCGCCAACACCGCCAGATCCTCGGTTTGCTCCGCAAGCCGACGGATCAGATCGCCGTATTCGCCCCCGCGCCTCGGTGCAATCCGACGCTCGCGATCCGTCCCAAACAACCGACGTCCCCGACCGTCGGACGTCAAATCACGCAGCCGCTCGACGTCCGCGGTCAACCGGTAACGACACTGAACCGCCGCCGCCGCAAACGATTTCAACGTCTCCACTCGCCCCATCCATGCACCCCGACGTGATAATAACTCAGATGCCATATCCATCAATTCATCAATACGCTCTCCCGAAACGCGGATCAGCCCCTCCGATTCCCCCGCCGTCGGGCGAACCGCCCCCTCGCGAACCGATGTGAACCCCGACCGGCGCAATGCCTCTCCCGATTCCCGCCCCCCTTCAACCCCGAGCCGAGATCCCGCCATATCCTCTCCGTCGGCCCCGAGGTCGGTCTCGCCTCCTAAACACTCGTCGGCTCGATCGCTCGCACCGTTCTCCGCCG
>JAKBCQ010000239.1 GCA_021807585.1 Planctomycetota bacterium
ATATTGATACAAATATCACCGGTTTCTAAGAGGGGGGATTGATCCGGTTCGATCGACAATTCGGGTGAGACGGTTTGCGCGAGCCGAGGGATGAAAAAAACGCGGGGTGCGATTGGACGCGGATCGGTTTGCGGGGCATGCTTGGGGATGGACGGGAACACGGTCCGTCTCGTCCGTACATAAATATATGTTCTGATCAGGGAGGGTCGCTCGTGTCGAAAATGCGACGTTCTCGCGCGGCGGTATCGCCCGCGGTGGAATCGCTCGAAGGGCGAGAGCTGATGAGCCTTGCGATCCCGTCGAACACGATCGGGATTGAGTCCGGCGCCGTTTCCGCGCCTCGTCAAGTCGCCGCTGTTCCGGTGGACATTCCGGCTTCGAGTCTGACCCAGGGTCGATCGAGCACGATGTACGGGATTACGGTCGGTCCGTTACCCGGGTCGACGCTGGCTCCTCGAATTACGGGTGTGATCGGCTCGAACGGTCGAGCGATTCCGATTCATCCGGGTGCGCCGTTCACCGCCAAGAACGGTCAGACGTTCGCGTATCTTCCGGTTTCTCAACCCGGGCCTTTGACGGTCTTGGTGGCGGGGAACAAGGATACGACGGGGACGTTCAACGTTCTGGTGACGCTTCCTGGAAACATCAACGGGACGGGAAGCGTGAATATAACCGACGTGCAGTCGTTCCCTCCCGCGTACACTTCGAACATCAACACGCCGTATTACAAACCTTCGGCCGACGCCAATCGGAACGGTTATATCGGCATCGGCGACGCGAAGTTCATCGAGCGGAACTTGCCGCTGCCGGGACGCGAGAAGCCGCTGTTGCTCGAGATCGGCTTGGCTCCTCATGAACAAGTATATCCGCCCCACGGATCGAACTCGGGGGGTGAGACGTACCGTTCCGAGGTTACCGTGCAGGGGAGAACGACTCCCGGATCGCTCTTGTTCCTGGGATTTCAGTTCGGCCACTTGACGTTCTCGAACGCGGCGATTTCGACAAACGCTCAAGGACATTTTCAATTTCAACAACAGTTGCCGTTGGGAATCACCGAGGATTCGATTTTGACGATCAGTCCGTTCGGTCAGAAGCTGATTCGCATTTTCCCGATCGTGCGGATTCCGACGTAACATAGAGGTATCTGGATTGATCTTGTTGACGACCAAGACCCGGTCGCTTTTTAGAGAAGCGACCGGGTCTTGCCGATCTGATCGGGGCGGGGACGACGTTTTTTCGAGCGTCGATCGCGGCGTTTATTCGGGAAACTCGGGAAGCGGGGTGTGCGGCGGAGCGATCGGCGGCGTGGGGGGATCGGCGATCGGCGCCGGGGGGATCGGGCCCGAAGCGTTGGGGCTTTCGGCTTGAAGCGGCGGTGGAGACCCGAGGTCGACATAAAGTGCGAATTGCGCCTGATTATTTTGAACAACGGCTTTGATGAAATTGACCCGCGCGTCGGCGAGTAACTTAAGGGTGTTGATCGCTTCGAGGGGGATGATTTCTTGTTGTCCGTCGAGTCGAATTCGGGTGACGCCGCCGGCTTTGACGAGATCGAGATCTTCTCGGAAGCCGTTTTCGGCGTCGATGAGCCCTTCACGGCGGGTTTTGACTTCGCGGAACGCCGCGGCGGCGGTCGCCTTGGCGGCGGTCACTTCACGACGAACCAGATTGATCATGCGAGATCGTTCGGCGACGGCCTCGCCGACCTGGGCGCGCCGTTTGCGCTGAATGTTGAGGTTGCCGAAGCCGAGGTTTTCGAGCGTCCAATACGCGTAGATATCCAGATCGGTTCGGCCGCCGAAGCGTCCCAGAAGCGGTTGCACGAGATTGCTTCCGCCGCCGAATCCGCCTCCCGAGAAGCCCGCCATGAGCGTGGGCAGTAACGGTCGAGCATATTCTTTATTGAGTTCGGCTTGATTGAATCGGATCCGCGCGTTGCGGGCGCCGAGTTCTGGTCGGCGTTCGAGAGCGATCGCGATGAGATCGGAAATCGGCGCCTGGACGTCGATCAGAATCATCGGATCGAACGGCTGATAAGCGGGACGGAGCCTGATGCTCGGATCGAGGTGGAGTCGTTGCGAGAGCGCGACCGCGGCGACCGCGACGTTCTCCTCGGCCTTCTGCACGCGTTGGACGCGGAGTTGATATTCGGTTCGGGCTCGATCGGCGTCGGCCTTGCGCTCTTCGCCGGTTTTGTAATAATTTTCGGCGAGGCGAAGGATTTCGCCCGCTTCCGAGAGCGATTTCCTCTCGTATTCGAGAATCGCCTCGGTCCCTAGAAGCTGAAAGTAGAGGGAGGAGACGTCGAGCAGAACCATATTGCTCGTCGCCGAGTTGTCGTAGCGTCTCTCTTCGACGCGTTGCTTGGCCGCGAGCGGCTCGAAGATCGCATCGGTGAGGGGACTGAAAATTTGTACCGCGGGAATCGGCACGGTTCCCGCGACGCCGTAAATACCGGCGCCGCCGCCGAAATAGAGGAGCTGTTGCGAGAGGTTGAGGATCTGTCCTTGCGACCGTTGATAATTGCCGGTGTGGCCGAAGTAGGTGACTCCCGCGTTGAGCGTCGGCAACATCAGCACCCTTGCCGCCTGTTGCTCGGCGAGCGCCGCGAGGATCGCGGCTCTTGTTTGCGCGATCTGGGGATTCTCGACTTCGGCGAGCCGTAGCGAGGTATTGAGATCGATCGCGAATTGTTGCGTGGCGGGGATCGTTTCAAGCGTATCGGCGGCCTGAATCGCACCCGTCGACGCGGGCTCGTTGATTAAATTCGAAGTTGTTTTTACATTTTTATCCGTTTTGTCGCCGCGGGGGTTGGTCGACCCCGAGTCGTAGCCGGGAAGCATCGCGATCGTCGAGAGCCGCGGGGCTTGCGGTTTGAGGGGTTTTGGCTTGACGGGGTTGAGTGCGATTGGTCCCGTGAGAGGGCCGACGTCGTCCGCTCCTGGACCGTGGTTATGCGGCGCCGCGATTCCGGTCGCATCGGGGTCGGACGCGACGGTTCGGAGCGGCGTTTGCGTTGAGACGGGCGAAGCCGCGGCGGTCGCGGGACCGCCGGCAACGCCTGGATATGCGGGGTTGATCGCAAGCGCCTGGGCGTTCGTGGACGTTGCGGCGGGTTTGAGCGCGATCGGTCCCGTGAGGGGGCCGAGTCGGCTCTCCAATTCCGATGTGACGGCCGAAGTCGCCGGTGCGGCGGGATCGGCGGGTGTCCTGAGCATTGGCTGATCGATCAGGCAACCCGAGAGGGATGCCGCCAACAGCGTTGCGGGGATCGCGGCGAGCGCTCGTCGAGCGTATCGTCCGCGGCGTCGTCCGCGTTCGCTTCGTGAGATGTCGGGCGATTTTCTCGCCCACGCAAATCGCTTCATGACCGCTTGATCCTCTCGGCTTGTTCCTGTTTGGGCCTTTCCGAACGGTTTACGACGTCAACGACTTCTCGCCAGAGAGGAAGACGAGACGGATTGGACCGCGGAGGTTGAAACGACGGGCCGAGCCGAGGGGGGGGGGACGGCGCCGACCGGGGCCATCGGTCCGCGAACGGGCTGGTTGATATCGGGGGGAATGATCGGATCGTCGGGACCGGGCATTTTGTCGCCGCGCGGCACGACGCCGGCCGTCGGCACGGGGCGAGCGAGCGTATCGGCGGGGGGTTGACCGAGCGCGACGTAAAGCTCGAATTGCGAGCGATTGTAATCGATAATCGCCATTAAATAATTCTTCTGTGAACGTTCCAACAACTCAAGACTGTTCAAAACTTCGATCGGTCGCACGCCCCGTTCGCCTTCCTCGGCGAGGTTCAAGTCGGACGCGAAACCGTCGATGCCCGAGCGAACCGCGAATTCCAACGTCGAGATCTGGGCGTAACGAGCGTGCATACGAGCGTAAGATTGCGCGATTTCGGCCCGCACCTGATCGAGCACCGAAATCCATTCGTAATTACGCGCTTGAGCATCGGCCCGAGCCAGGTTGATCGAAGCCAAGTTGCCGATCCCCAAGTTCTTCAGCGTCCAGAACGCCATTGCGTCGAGGTCGGTTCGGCCGCCGAAGCCGCCGAAGACGGGAGAAACGAGGTTACTGCCGCCCCCCATTCCGCCGGCGCTGAATCCCAAGAGGAACGTGGGTGAAAACGGCAGCAATCGTTGTTGATCAAGAGCCAAGAGCGCCTCGCGAATCAACGTGCGACGCTCGCCGAGTTCGGGGCGTTGCACGAGACCGAGCGCGACGAGCTGCCCCAACGGGATCGGGCTCGGAACGAGCTCCTGGGGAACGATCCAGGCGTCGGTCGGATGAAGACGCGTGGACGGATCAAGATTCAAGAGCGCCGCTAGCCGACCCGACGACGCGTAGATCTCCCACTCCGCCGCCTGGAAGTCGGCTTCGAGACGGGCGAGCTCGGTCGCGGCTCGGTTGGCGTCGGCGGGTCGCCCCTGGCCAAGCTTGGCGTAATTGGCGGTCAGGCGCGCCAGTTCGCGGGCGTTCCTTCGCGCCTGCATGTTCACCGCCCGCATCCCCTCGGCGAGCAACAAATCGCAGTACGCTTGCGTCACACGCAAAAACACTTGGTTGCGCACCGCGATGTTGTTGAAATCCCGCGCGGCGACCATCTGCCGCGATCGCAGATAGTTGTACACCAGATCGGCGGGATTGCCCGACAACACGATTCCCGGAACGCCCACCGTGCCCGCGGCGATCGCGTTGGCGCCCGCGCCGACATAGATCGACGCGCGATTGAGCGAGAGGATGTTGCCGTTCGACTGTTGCAAAACGCCGGTGTGGTTGTCGTAATTCATGCCGCCGTTGAGCGAAGGCAGGAACTGCGCCGCGGCGAGCTGTCGCTGCGCCACCGCCTCGACGACGAGTTGCCGGGCGTACAAGACGTCGGGGTTCTGCACCCCGGCGAGCCGAAGCGCCGTGGGGAGATCGATCGGCACGAACTCGGGAGTGAGCGTCGTCAGGCTGGGAGGCATGACGTACGTTCCTGGAACGTCGTGAATCCGCCGTCGATCCGCCGGGATCGCCTCATTACGTCGAGGTGGCGCCGGAGGTTGAACCGCGACGCGCGGGGGAGCTGAGGCGGGATTCGGCGTCGCGGCGGTCGCCGTGGAAGGCGCTGCGGCGGGAGAGGGAATTGGTGCTTGGCCCGCGTTGAACGACGGCTCGGGAACCTCCGTCGACGGAGTCGCCGGCGACGGCGCCTCGGGGTTGATCGTCGACGCCGCTCCGGGGGGAGTAAGCGAGGTCGATTCGAGCGGAACGGCGGAACGCGGCGAGGGGGGCGCCGCAGTCGAACGTGTCGCGGTCAAGCCCAGGCAGCTCGCCGTCAACACGATTCCCGCCAATCCACGCTGGAGCATCCAGGACGTGCGCATGATCTTCTCCAACAACTTGCGAGCCGGCGCCGCAATCCAAGCGGCGCGACGACACGAATTCCACTTACAAAGAGTGTTATCGTCCCAACGGAAGCGCCGCGTTTAAGCAATGATTGGGAAAATCGCGATAAACCGATTCAATCGATCGAGACGACGCGTACCGAC
>JAKBCQ010000240.1 GCA_021807585.1 Planctomycetota bacterium
GATGACGACGCCGCCCGCCGCCGATCCCTTTGATGAATTCCTCGGCGAGGAGGTTGTGATCGATCTGCGTTCGCCGTTCGTCTGTTTGGGAAAGCTCGTCGCGATCGACCGCGTTTTTTTGACGGTGATCGACGCCGACTTGCACGATTTTCGCGACAGCAGGGCGACTCGCGAAATCTACGTCCACGACTCGGCTCGGCTCGGCATTCGACGCAACCGTAAACGCGTTCTCGTCAATCGCGAAGAACTCGTCGCGATCGGCCGCCTGAGCGACGTTCTCGAAGCCTAACTCTTGCATTTCCAGGCGGTTCTGGCGAAGCGACGCGGGTTCACTCGACTCGATCGAGTCGGTCGCCGCTAAATTTCCTCGCGCGTTCGGCGAACAAGCTTGGTAGACTGACGTAAACGTGGCGAAAGCTTCGGCCGCGGCGATCGGCCCGGGGCGAACGAACTTCGAGCGGCGAACTAACGTAACAACCATCGCGAGACGTATCGCGTTCAGACTTTTGAGAAACATGGATTTTATCATGCTTACGCGCAAGCTCTTGGCGGTTCCAATGCTCTTGGCCGCGACGGCGCTCTCGGCCTTCGCAGCGGGGATCGACGACGGCGCATCGATGTTCAGCGCCGGGGCGATCGAAAAAGCGTCGAAATCGATCGATCGCGCGATCCGCGACGACAAACTCCCGATCTCGATTGAAACGATCGCTTCGCTCGACGGAATGTCGTTGCAAGAAACGGCGCGAGAACACGCCAAAAAGCACAACGAGGGGGGCGTTTTCGTCCTGATCGTCAAGAACGATCACAAGATTCATGTGATGGCGTCGAACAAGTTTAAGGAACGCGTTCCGCTGGGGGATCAGGTCCAGATCCGCGACGTTTTCAGCTCGGCGTTTCGGACCGGGAAATTCGACGAAGGTTTGATCGACGGCGTCGAAACGATCGAGCGAATCGCCAAACGAACCGCGGCGGGTGCTCGCGGCGGCGCCTTCGGACGAACCGGAATCGAACCGCGGGCGGGAGCGCCCAAAAAAGAAGGTGGATTTATGAATGTTTTTGTGTTGATATTAATCGTGATCTTCGGCGGTTTGATCATCGCGCGGATCCTCGGCGCGTTGATGGGCGCGGGGCGCGGCGCGGGGGCGGGTTACGGAGCTCCTCCGCCGAACATGATGGGAGGCCCCGGCGGCCCGCCGATGCGCGGCGGTTACGGCTACGGCGGGGGCGGAGGAGGCGGATTCTTCTCAAGCATGCTCGGAGGCATCGGCGGAGCGGTCGCCGGCAATTGGTTGTATGATCAATTCTCGGGACGTCATCACACGGGATTGGGCGGTTCCGAAACGGGTAATCAGCTCGATCCCACCCAGACGGGCGCCGGAGGCGACGACTGGGGCGGAGGAGTCGGCGGCGACTGGGGGGGCGACGGCGCAACCGGTGGCGACGCCGGCGGAGGCGATTGGGGCGGTGGAGGCGGTGACGCCGGAGGCGATTGGGGCGGTGGAGGAGGAGGCGATTGGGGCGGCGGAGGCGGCGACGGCGGAGGATGGTGACGACGACCTTGAGGCCATTCCACCTCATGCAATCAGCTCCGACATAACGAAACGGGCCGGAGGATCTCCGGTCCGTTTTTTTTCACCGTTTTCGGCTCCTCACGCTCGGATTTTCGTTCGTCCAAGCATCCGCGTGATATGCTGGAAAGCGACGATCGAATCGCTTCGCGTCGATATCTTTGTTTCTTGAACCCTTCACCTCGAATTCGTGAGGTCGCATCGGCCGATGCAACGTTCGCGGCGCCGCGTGGAAGCGTTGATCCGCCGAATCAAGGCCGATCAGGTCGAAGCGATTTTAATCGCAAATATAACGAATATCACCTATCTAACGGGCTATACCCGTGACGATTCGATCTTGCTCGTCACCCCGGCGCGATCGATCATCGTCTCGGCGGGCCTGGATGAGCACCGATTGCGCGAAGAATGCGGCGACTTTGAGATTCGCCTCAAGCGATCGGACGAGGCGCCGATCGCCGCGATCGCCGACGTCGTGAACAAGCTCGGAATCAAGCGATTGGCGATCGAGAATTCGGCGCATTCGGACGAGGCGATCGAGGCGCTCGGCGAGGGGCTGAAAACGGTCGAGATTGTCGCCTTACATGGACATGTTGAGCATTTAAGGATGATTAAAGATCGATCGGAAAAAGAGGCGATCAAGGCGGCGATCGAGAGCGCCGAGCGCGCCTTCGCGATGACGCTCGCGGGCTTGCGTGGGGAGTTGAGCGAGGTCGAGGTGGCGAATCGGCTCGACGGTTACATGAGGTATTGCGGCGCTTCGGGGCCGAGCTTTCCGCCGATCGTCGCGGTGGGGAAACGATCGGCGAAGCCTCATGCGAAGGTGAGCGAAACGTCGCGGATCGGCGACGCGGCTTTCACGCTGATCGACTGGGGCGCCACGCGATTTTTATACCAGAGCGACTTGACTCGGATGGTGGTGACGGGTAAGGTCACGACCAAGTTCGAAAGGGTCTATGAAACCGTGGCGAAGGCTCACCAAGAGGGCGTCGCGGCGATTCGCCCCGGGATCCCCGCGAAGGAAGTCGACGCGAAGGCGCGAGCGGTGATTGAAACCGCGGGTTATGGACGCTATTTTGAACACGGCTTGGGGCACGGCTTGGGCCTCGAAATCCACGAGGCGCCGCGGCTTCGTCGCGATTGCGACTTGGTTCTGGAAGCCGGAATGGTCGTGACGGTCGAGCCCGGTATTTATCTCCCCCGATGGGGAGGCGTTCGCCTCGAGGACGACGTGCTCGTGACTCCCGACGGACGCGAGGTTTTATCCCGCGCGCCCCGTTCGCTCGACGAGTGTCGAGTTCCGGGATCGTTTTAAATCGATCGGCGATCCCGAGCCGCTCGCCGCGTTCGTCGTGAAACCGCTTGATTATGAGAATGGGAGTCGATATCAGCATGTCGGAACGTCCCTCCGAGTCCGAAACGCCGCCTCACCCCGACGTCGATACGATCCGAAAGCTCGTCAAGCTGATGAGCCGGTATGATTTATCGGCGATCGACTTGATCGATTCCAATAAGTCGATTCGCTTGCGCAGACGCGGCGCCGACGTTCAGCCCGTCGCGGCGACCGCGATCGAACCCGCGGCCGCTCCGCGAGCCGTAACCGCCGCGAAAAGCCCCGCCGCGGTCGAGCCCCCCGTCGCCGAAGCCGAATCGTTCGTGATTCGGAGCCCGATGGTGGGAACGTTTTATATCTCGAGCTCGCCCGAGGCCGCTCCCTACGTGTCGGTCGGCTCGGTCATCCGCACCGAATCAACCGTCTGCGTCATCGAGGCGATGAAGGTCTTCACCGAGATTCCGGCCGGTACGTCGGGGACGATCGCCGCGGTCCTCGTCAAAAACGGCCAAGCCGTCGAATTCGACCAGCCCCTATTCCGCGTCAGCCCATAAACGGATTCTTGGATGTTTCAACGGATATTAATCGCCAATCGGGGCGAAATCGCGCTCCGCGTCATTCGCGCCTGTCGCGAACTCGGGGTCGAATCGGTCGCGGTCTTCTCGGCGGCGGATCGCGATTCGCCTTATCTCGCGCTCGCCGATCGTTCGATCTGCGTCGGCGGCGCCGCGAGCTCGGATAGTTATTTGAATATACCCAGAATCATCGCCGCCGCCGAGGTTTCGGACGTCCAGGCGATCCATCCCGGCTACGGATTCTTAAGTGAGAATCCCAACTTCGCCGAGATCTGTCATTCGAGCCATTTCGTCTTCATCGGCCCGCCGCACGAGGCGATCCGCAAAATGGGGCTCAAAACCGAGGCGCGCACGATCGCGCAGGCCTCCAAAGTCCCCTGTGTTCCAGGATCCGAAGGAGCGGTCGATAGCGACTCCGCGGCCTACGAAATGGCGCGCGCAATCGGCTATCCCGTGCTGATCAAAGCCGCAGCGGGGGGCGGAGGTAAGGGGATGCGGGTTTGCCGCGAAGACGGCCAGCTCCCCGCGGCGCTCCAGGCGGCGCGCGCCGAGGCCGACGCCGCCTTCAAAAACCCCAGCGTCTACCTCGAAAAATTCATCGATAGACCCCGCCACATCGAGGTCCAGATCCTCGCCGATTCGTACGGAAACGTCGTCCACTGCTGGGAACGCGATTGCTCGGTGCAACGCCGACACCAAAAATTGATCGAGGAATCCCCCGCTCCCAATCTCCCCTCCCGCGCCCGGCGCAAAATCTGCGAGGCCGCGGTTCGACTGATCAAAACCGCGGGCTATGTTAACGCGGGCACGTGTGAATTTTTGGTTGATTCCGAATACAATTTCTATTTTATAGAAGTCAACGCGCGGATTCAGGTCGAACATCCCGTCACCGAGATGCTGACGGGGATCGATCTGGTGAAGCAGCAAATTCGGATCGCCGCGGGAGAGAAGCTGACGATCCCGCAGGCCGAGATGCCGGCGTTCGGTCATGTGATCGAGTGTCGGATCAACGCCGAGGATCCCGATCACGGTTTCAGGCCGACCCCCGGCGTGATCACGGCGCTGCGCGTTCCGGGAGGGTACGGCGTTCGGTGGGATTCGCATATCCAGCTCGGCTCGCGCATTCCTCCGAATTACGATTCGCTCGTGGGCAAGCTGATCGTCCAGGCGCCGACGCGGATCGAGGCGATCGCGGCGATGCGTCGCGCTCTCGACGAATTCGTGATCGAGGGAATCCAAACGACAATCCCGCTGCACAAGCGAATTTTCCGCAACCCCGATTTCATCGAGGGGAAGGTCGATACGACGTGGGTCGAACGCGTTCTCTTGCCGGCGAAGGGCGCCGTCGGCGCGGCTGGATCGTAACAAAAAGCGTGCGAACGACCCAGATTCGCTTTCTTATGCACATTTGTGCATAACCAGTTTCTTTAATCCGGTTAAAACGCGTTTCCGTCGATCACCTCGCCGCCGTTGCGCGTTCCCAGCATCTGCCACACGCCCATCGAACTCGGAATCGTTCCTATTGAAACGCCGTTCGGAGGAACGGGATTCGATGAAATCGACTCTTTGATAAATCGGACCGAGCCGTCGGCGAGCAAAACATTGACTCCACCGGGATGCATGCTCGAAGCCGAGTTGCTTCGGATCCATCCCGAATTGCTCACCGACACTCCGATTTGCTTGTAGGCGTTCGGAGCATAATATGTCGTCAGTATCGTTTCATCGGTTTTCCCGGCGAACCACCAACCTGTCGTATCAAAAAGTGAATAGGGACCGTCGGATAAATCCTTCGACTTGAGAACCGAGACCGTTCTCTCGGCGACGAGAAGCGTCTCGGATAAACCGTCGGTCACCGAAGCATACGAGATGGGAGCGATTCCCGTGATGCATCCGTTCGCTTCCTGCACACTTTGTGGCATAGGCTTACAACCCCATTCCGGAGCGGGAAATGGGTCGGATATCGCGTCTCCCACCACGCCGCAATAGCTCGTGGAACTGAGCTTCGAAGGCGTGAGATAATCTTGCTCATATTGGTTCAATAAGGAA